>JALREG010000028.1 GCA_023253905.1 Burkholderiaceae bacterium | reverse complement strand
ACCGAAGGCATGAAGTATTCGCTGATCTCACGCGAAGTCATCTGTGACTGCATCGAAACCGCGGTGCAGGGCCAGTGGATGGATGGTGTGGTGGTAATCGGCGGCTGCGACAAGAACATGCCAGGCGGCATGATGGGCATCCTGCGCTGCAATGTACCGGCCATCTATGTCTACGGCGGCACCATCAAGCCCGGTCGCTGGAAGGGTAAAGACCTCAACATCGTTTCGGTCTTCGAGGCGGTGGGCGAGTTCTCTGCGGGTCGTCTGTCCAAGGAAGACTTTGACGGCATCGAACAGAACGCCATCCCCGGCACCGGTTCATGCGGTGGCATGTACACGGCCAACACCATGTCATCGTCCTTCGAGGCGCTGGGCATGAGCCTGCTTGGCTCCTCCACCATGGCCAACCCCGACTCCGAAAAACGCGACTCCACTGCGGAATCGGCTCGGGTACTGATCGAAGCGGTCAAGCGCAACCTGAAGCCGCGCGACATCGTCACCCGCAAGTCGATCGAAAACGCGGTCACGCTCATCATGGCAACCGGCGGCTCCACCAACGCCGTGCTGCACTTTCTCGCCATTGCGCATGCCGGTGGTATCGAATGGACGATCGATGATTTCGAGCGGATCCGCCAGCGTGTACCCGTCATCTGCGATCTCAAACCGTCGGGCCGCTATCTCGCCACCGATCTACACCGCGCGGGCGGCATTCCGCAGGTCTTGAAGATTCTCTTGAAGGCTGGTCTCCTGCATGGTGATTGCATGACGATCACGGGCCGCACCATGGCCGAAGAACTCGCCTCGGTGCCCGATGCGCCGCGTGCCGACCAGGACGTGATTCTGCCGATCGACAAGCCCATGTATGCACAAGGGCACCTGGCCATCCTGAAGGGCAACCTGTCGCCCGAGGGCTGCGTCGCCAAGATCACCGGCCTCAAGAACCCGGTCATCACCGGCCCGGCCCGGGTGTTCGATGACGAGCAGTCAGCGCTTGCAGCGATCCTCGAGGGCAAGATCAAGGCGGGCGATGTCATGGTGCTTCGCTATCTCGGGCCCAAGGGTGCACCGGGCATGCCCGAGATGCTCGCCCCCACCTCTGCGCTGATCGGTGCAGGCCTCGGCGAATCAGTCGGTCTCATCACCGATGGCCGGTTCTCGGGCGGTACCTGGGGCATGGTGGTTGGTCATGTGGCGCCCGAGGCTGCCGTGGGCGGACCGCTCGCGCTCATCCACGAAGGCGATCGCGTCACCATCGATGCGCACCGGCTGCTTTTACAGCTCGAAGTAAACGATGCCGAGATTGCCGCACGCCGTGCCCGCTGGCAGCCGCCCGCCACGCGCTACAACCGCGGTGTGCTCGCCAAGTTTCACAAGCTGGCGGGCTCGGCCAGCAAGGGCGCGGTCCTCGATGATTTCTGATTCCCCCACTCAGGTCTTGGTCTCAGCGCGGCCTGTCCGGCTGTCGCGGTAACCTTTCGATTCAGTTTTCCAAAGCGTCACCCTTTCTCTCGGAGATGTCATGAAACTTCTGTCTGTGATCTTCGGCGCATCGGTCCTCGCGCTGTCGTCCTCGCCTGCCCTGGCCAGCATGGATCTCGCCAAGGCCAAGAACTGCACCGCGTGCCACGCGGTCGACAAGAAGCTGGTGGGCCCCGCCTACAAAGATGTCGCAGCCAAATACGCATCCGACGGGGAAGCCGTCGCCAAGCTGAGCGTCAAGATCATCAAGGGAGGTGTCGGTAATTGGGGGCAGATCCCCATGCCCGCCAATCCGCAGGTCACCCAGGCCGACGCTGAAACGCTTGCCAAGTGGATCATGTCCACCAAGTAATACGGAGCTGAACCGTGCCGGTATCCCCGGCACCTCCACTCAAACGGGGCGCAAAGACGCCCCGTTTGTTTTATGTCGATCCGCTTGATACGACCGCGCGCTGCGGCACGCGAGCAACCCCCTGTAGCCAGCGGGTTCGCCCCGGCCTGAAAACCGGGGTATTTCTTTACGGGTGATTATTTTGCTGCCGCCAGATCGGCTTCTGAGGTGAACGAGTCAGCGAAGAACTGGTCGTCTGGCAGACCGCACTGCGCGATGAAGTCCCGCCTCGCAGAATCCACCACGATCGGTGCACCGCAGGCATAGGCCTGGTACGCGGATAAATCCGGGAGATCCTCCATGACAGCGTGATGGACGAAACCGGTCCGGCCAGCCCACTGATCTTCAGGAAGAGCGTCTGACACGACCGGCACATACCGAAAGTCGGGGAGCTCAGCCGCCCACTGCTCGCAAAGTGCGTTCATGTAAAGATCATGTGGCCGGCGACCGCCCCAATAAAGCGTCATGGGCCGGCGGATGCTCTTGTGAATGGCATGTTCAATGATCGCCTTGATGGGCGCAAAACCGGTGCCACTTGCCACGAACACGATGGGCGCGTCGCTATCTTCGCGCAGAAAAAACGTACCCATCGGACCTTCGAAGCGGAGGATGTCGCGTTCTTTGAAGCTTGGCTGGGTGACACCGAATAACGCGTCAGTGAACTTGCCGCCGGGCATATGGCGGATGTGCAATTCAACCTGCTCGGCGATATGCGGCGCACTCGCCATGGAGTAGCTGCGTCGCGAGCCGTCGCGCAGCAAGAGCTCCACATACTGGCCCGCCAGATACTGCAGACGCTCATTGGCGGGCAGCTGCAGGCGAAGGATACGGACATCGGGGGCTGCTTCGGCGATCGATGCAATCCGACAAGGCATCTTGCGGATCGGAATGTCGCCCGCGGCGGCAATCACCCGACACTGAAGCGTCAGGTCGCTCGCAGCCGTGGCGCAACAAAGCAGCGCCTGTCCGCGCTCGGCCTCCTCAGGCTTCATGGCCCCGCTAGAATGGGCCCCTTGTTCGATCACGCCTTCCAGCACCTGCGCCTTGCACGAGCCACAGGCGCCATTACGACAACCGTAGGGAAGGATCACATCCTGGCGCAGGGCTGCCGCAAGAATGGCTTCGCCGGGTTGCACTTCAAACTGTTTGCCACTGGGTTGAACGCTGACTTTAAAGCTCATGGTCTCTGACTCGATTCGGATCGTTCGCCTGAACGCGCGGCCCGCATTATCGCCCGACTACCGGTCGGCGCGGGTAAGGCGGTTGGCGGCCAACGCAGCATCGGCGCGCTCCGCATCAGTCTCGCGCGTCCTGCCCCGACGTCTGCGCCGTCCGACGCTCGTGGTGGTGGGCTGCGGCGATGTTGGCCTTCGACTGATCGCGCAGCGCGCCGGCCAACCCAACCGGCTTCGGATCATTGCCACCGCACGTCGACCAGAGCAGCTTGCCGCCATCCGAGAGGCGGGCGCCATCGCCTTGGCCTGCGACCTCGATGATCGCCGCAGCGTCTCGCGCCTGTCGGCCCTGTCACGGTGGATGGTTCACCTCGCGCCACCGCCCGCCGAAGGACCGGGCGATCGCCGCACCCGCTGGCTGACTGCAGCATGGTCGAGGGGGGTAACAGCCCGCGCATCGGCGCGCCTTTCGTATGTGAGCACCACCGGCGTGTACGGCGACTGCGCGGGCGCGCAAATCGACGAAACCCGCCCGCTGCAGCCTTCAAACCCACGCGCCGCGCGCCGCGTGGCGGCCGAGCAGACTCTGCGCGCCTTCGGCAGCCGCACCGGCACACGGGTGACCCTTCTGCGGGCACCCGGCATTTACGCCCAAGACCGACTGCCGCTTGAGCGGTTGCGACAAGGGCAACCCGCGCTGCTCCCTGCGGACGACGTCTACACCAACCACATTCACGCTGACGATCTGGCCCATGCGGCCTGGCTCGCGCTGTTCCGGGCTCGTGGGGGCCGGAGCTTCAACATCTGCGACGACACCGATCTCCGTATGGGCGACTACTTCGATGTCGTGGCCGATGGGACGGGTCTGCCGAGACCTCCGCGGATGAGCCGCGCCGAGGTGGCTGCCCGCGTAAGTCCCATGATGCTTTCGTTCATGCGCGACTCACGGCGAATTTCAAATACCCGCATGAAGCGCGAACTTCGGCTTCGCCTTCGGGTCGCCGACGTCCACGCACTGCTTGCTTTGCTATAATTTTTGGTTCGGCGCTGGTGTAGCTCAGTTGGTAGAGCAACTGATTCGTAATCAGTAGGTCGGAAGTTCGAGTCTTCTCACCAGCACCATATTGAATGACCTCAGCCTCTCGGGCCATTTTTCAGAGTGGTAGCTTCGCGTTCAGCCCGAGCAGCACACTCCTCGGCAGCCCAGGCTCGTAATACTGGCGCTGCGCCTGATTGACAATCACTGACCCGATGGTCTGACGGTCAGTCAGATTGTCGATCCCGGCAAAAATTTCCACCATCACCGGTCCGGCCTGCACGCGATGTCGCGCACGCGCGTTGAAAACACCGTATCCGGGCGCCGGCGCGGTGTTGACATCATCGGCCCACAGGCGCGATCGGGCATGCCACTCAAGCCCGGCCTCCAGTCCCGGACGGGGGGGCGCGCTGGCGGGCGCCCAGCCCGTCTGCGCCCAGAAGAGCGACGCAAAAGCGATCTGGGAGGGAATGGCAGGCATTGCGCGCCCGGCGGCAACCTGGCCAAACGGCTGGTCGTAGACCGCATCAATCCAGGTCCAGGAAAATCGGCTTCGCCACGACGCCCCCCAGAGCCGGTCGGCAGACACTTCAGCCCCTTCGCGCAACGTGCTGGTCGCGTTTGCGAATACCGTTCTCCCGCCCGAGGAGAGCGCTGCCACCAGTTCATTGTCGGTACGAATCCGGAACAGCGCAGCCTGCACTCGGGTGGCACGGTCGGGCAGCCATTTGAGACCCGTTTCCAGGTGATGGCTCACCGGTGCCGCCAGAAGCGGGTTGAACCGGCCAACGGGCGTCCCCCCCGCGCTCGGCATGGAGTACGCGGCTTCGGCAAGCGTGGGGGTCTCAAAGCCCCGCCCCTGGTTCACATAGACATTGAGCGTTTCCGAGGCGTGCCAGGTCGCCCCCAGCACCGGACTGGTTGCACGGTATCGCACGGCCCCCGAGCCATTGCCGTCTGTCAGGTAGTCATCGCGGCTTTCAAGCCGGACTTCGCTCTGGCGCACTCCGGTGGTGATCGTCCACGACTCACCCAGATGGAGATTGGCCTGCGCGAACGCATCCCGGTTACCGGCATCATTCATTTCGTTGCGGTTCACGCCAACTTTTTGGCCCGAGAGCGCAGCACCCCCCTGCCGCCGCTCGGCCGAGTTGTCGTGGTCAATGCCAACAACCCAATCGAGCGTCATCGCCTTGCCAAGCGCCCCGAATCCGGTGAGCTGCAGCCCTGCGCCATCGAACTGACGATCCAAGCCCACCCAGGTGTTCGAGGCCTGGAACTGCAGGTTTTCACGCGTGCCGGCGTAGGTCCGCGCCTGCAGCCGCAGATCACGGCTGAACCGATGTTCCAGCACCAAGCCGCCCTGGTCCTGCCGGACCGACTTACGGGTATTCGCAGCCAGGGCGTTCGTGCCCGCCGCACGGGGATTGGCAAGCTGCGATGCGGTAAGCCCGAGCGGATCGCGGGCATACGGCATATCGAACGCATTCAGCACCACGCGCAGCCGCGTATCGGTGGCGAGCTGCATGCCAACCACACCGTTAAAGTGCCGACGTCTGGCCGCACTGTGCTCGCGCCAGCCGTCGGTCGAAAACTCTCCGTAGTCAGCCACCAGCCCCACCGTACCCGAGCGCCCCGTAAGCTGAACGTTGCTCCGGAGAAGCCCGAAGGACCCAGCCAGCGTTTCTGCCGATACGGTTGGTACCGCGTCGGGGTCGCGTGTGAAGGTCTGGATCACGCCGCCCGAGGCGTTGCCGTAGATCTGGGCCAGGGGTCCGCTCAGCACTTCGATGCGACCCGCGGAAGGCAGATGAACGGTGGACGCCTGCCCCTGCCCATCGGGGGTTGAGGCAGGGATCCCATCGGTCAGCAAACGGATTCCACGCAACCCGAACGCAGCTCGCGCGCCAAAGCCGCGAATCGAAATCTGTACATCCTGCGCATAGTTGTTGCGGTTGAGCGCCACCACGCCCGGCGCCTGCGCGAGGGCTTCGGACAGGTTGATGGCCGGGCCCGCACGACGCAAGGTCGCCTCATCGATCAATTGCACCGAAGCCGGCGCATCGAACTGTCGCTGCTCAAGCCGGCCGCTCTGCACAGTCACCGATTCAAGCGTCTGCGCGGCTCCGTCGAGCACAACCAGACAGGCTGCAGCCCCCACCGCCACGCGGCACAGCGCGGCGGCAATATAAGGCCGCAAGCGTGAATCAGGCATCGCGCTCAGGGCCCGATACGGGAGAGGAAATGCGCGATCGCCACCAGGTCAGGATCGCTCAATCCGTGGAGCGACGCTGCCATCAAGGTGTCGCGCCCCACCGCCTGGTTGCCGGCAAACTGGCGCATGGAATGCAGCAGGAAATCTTCGCGCTGCGCGGCGAGCCGGGGCATCTGCTCCCGGCCAACGTAATTTGGCAGGTGACAGCTTCCGCAACGGTTCTGCTCGGCGAGCTTCTCACCCTTCGCAAACAACGCTGCATCGCGCGAAGCCGCTGGGGGCTTGAGCGGCTGGCGCGCGTAGTGGCGCGCGAGCGCCGTGATGTCTGCATCGGTAACGCCTTCGAGGGCACCCTTCATCAACGCAATCTCTCGGATGCCCTCACGGATCAGCACCATCTGATTTTCAAGGAAAACCACTGGTTGACCAGCAAGCGAGGGCGTATCCCGCAAAGGCGCGTTGCCATCGACACCATGACACGCACCACACGCGGCCAGTCTTGCAGCCAGCCCCGCCGGCAGATCCTGAGCGTGAAGCTGCCCCGCGCCGGGAATTGCTCCCAGCGCGAGCGCCAGCGCGAAAAGCCGCGCAAGGATTGCGTTAAGTCTCAAGCGCCGATCAACGACTGAACGAGACGCGATAGATCGCGCCCAGTTGCTCGTCGGACACCAGCATCGAACCATCCGGCATTTGCAGCAGATATGCCGGACGACCCCAGAAACTCTGGTCCGCCTCGTTCATGAAGCCAGTCATGAAGGGCTCGACCCTGGCGTTGCTGCCATCCGGGTTCGATCGAATCACGACGACGTCATAGCCGATCTTCTTGGTACGGTTCCAGGAGCCCTTGCGCGCGTTGAAGGCGACGTTGCGGTATTCCGCGGGGAACATGTTGCCGGTGTAGAACGTGACACCCATGGTCGCTGCATGCGGGCCCATCAACGCGACAGGCTTCTCGACACCGCCACAGGGGTTGTCTTTTTTCACGTCGGTATCGGGGAGGTCACCCTGATGGCAATGCGGAAAGCCAAAGTGCTGCCCGGTTTTCCCAAGTCGATGCATCGTGTCGTGGGGCAGGTCGTCGCCCATCCAGTCGCGGCCATGGTTGCTGAACCACAGCTCGCGCGTGACGGGGTGCCAGTCAAAGCCCACTGAATTCCGTACACCCGTGGCGATTACTTCCATGCCCGAACCGTCGGGGTTGTAGCGGCGAATCTGCGCGTATTCGGGCGTAGGCAGTTCACAGATATTGCAGGGTGCGCCAAACGGCACATACAACTTGCCGTCGGGCCCGAAGGCAATGTATTTCCAGTTGTGATGCGGAAGGGGTGGCAGTTTGAAGGCCGCTGTCATGTCAACTGGCGCGGCTGCGGGGTTCTTCTCAATGCCGTCAAAACGGAGTGCCTTGTCGATGGCCATCACATAGAGCGAGCCGTTACGAAAGGCTACGCCGGCCGGCTGGTTCAGCTTGTCGACCACGGTCCGAACCGTGCGTTGACCGCCTGCATCGGTGACCTCGTACACACGCCCGATCGCGCGGGTACCCACATAAATCTTTCCATCATCGCCACGCGCCATCGCGCGACCGCCAGGCAGCCCTGTGGCCCAGACCTCTACCTTGAAGCCGGGCGGCAGCTTGATCCGGTCAATGGGGATGTCGCTTGCCGGCGTGACGGTCATCTTGCCCGCCAGCGGCGCAAGCGGAGAGTTCGCCATGCTCGCGGGCATGCCCTGCTTCCAGGCGGGCGGCGGAGCGGATGCAGGGGCCTGCGCATACGCTACGGGTAAAGAGGAAAGCGCCAGCGCGGCCGCTATTGCGGTGTGGCGAATTGAAAGCTTTGCGAACATGCGAGGTCTCCTGATTATTGTCGACTGACGTAAACCACCGGGATTTCAGCGGAGCATCGCGCTCAAGCCTTAAAACACCACGCTCAGCTTAGGGTTACTCATCAGCGCTCAAGCAGGCGGATCTTCCCGTACTGTGCAGAAACCTGCTGCCGGGTGTTATCGGTGTCGGTGAGGATCGCGATGCCAATCAGTCGGCCAGGCTCACTCCCAAACGCCCGCCGATAATCGTCTACGAAATTGCGACGATAGCGCTGCCATGTGCCCACACCGTTGCCGCCACTCGAGACCACAATCTTCCGTACCCGAGCGGTATGAGGATTGGTGATGACGGCATCGACCGGCTGCTGGTTTTCCCAGATATACATGAGCGTGGCGTACGGCATTTCCTGGCCACCACTCAACAGTTTCGCCTGCTCGAAAAACAACTGATCACGGAGCGGCAGCTTGCGACGATCACCGTCGAAAGCCAGCACGACCCGCACCGGTGAGTCCTCGGCATAGCGATCGGTGTTGTCGGCACCGGGCACCAGAGCATCCACCCGCCAGC
>JALREG010000261.1 GCA_023253905.1 Burkholderiaceae bacterium | reverse complement strand
AGGGCGTGATCATCTGTCCCTCGAACCCCTGGCTCAGTGTCGCTCCGATCCTCGCTGTGTCCGCGTTTGGCCGATGGCTTCAGTCAGCGCGTATTCCGGTGGTTGCGGTATCGCCCATCATCGGTGGTCAGGCAGTCAAGGGCCCCGCAGCCAAGATCATGCGTGAGTTAGGCGCTGGCACCGACACGCTGGGAATCGTTGCGCACTATGGCGATCTGGTGCAGGGCTGGATCATTGACGAGACCGATGCGGCACTAGCCGGGGCGATTCGCGACCGCGGCGCGCAGGTCGCGGTGACCCAGACCCTGATGACCACGCCCGAGGTTGCTGCGGCACTTGCCCGCACTGCGATCACGCTGTTAGACGAGCTTCAATGAGCCTGTGGCTGGTGATTCCAACCCGCGGCCTCGCGGCGGGCAAATCGCGGCTTGCCGCGGTGCTGGATGCCAACGAACGCGTTGACCTGAACACCCAGTGGCTGGATGCACTTCTCAACGCGTTCGCCGCCATCGCAGGCGGACTCAAGCAGTGCATCGTGGTGAGCCCGTCCGATGACGCCCTCGCCCACGCCGCCCGGCGCGGGGCACAGGCGCTTCGCGAAGCGGGACCGGGTGAACTGAATGCCGCGCTCGAGCAGGGCTGTGAGCATGCGCGCGAACACGGCGCCGAGCGGATTCTGATCCTCGCTGCCGACCTGCCTGACGTTCAGCACACCGCGTTGCTGCGGCTGATAGCGGGTAGCCACGCCGACGCCGTGACCCTGATCGCCGACAAAACCGGGGCGGGCACCAACGGCCTTCTTCTGCCCGCCGCAGCCGCCCGCGGGTTTGCCTTTGGCGAAGCCAGTCTCGCGCGCCACGCGCGGCTGTTCGGAACCAAGGAACGGCCGGTTCGCCTCTGGCGTGATGCCGACCTGGCGCTGGACATCGATACGCCGGATGACCTCAGCGCCTGGCAGCGGCGCGCCTGAGAACCTCGCCCAGGCGCGACACCGACCCCGGCCATGCGTGTCGCGGCAGACCTCAGTCGAGCGCGATGTTGTTCTCGCGTGCCACCTTGCCCCACTTCGCGATTTCGTCCTTCACATAGGTGTCGAATTCCTCGGGGCTGCTGCCCACGATCACGGCCCCAAGCGCCTTCAGCTTGTCGGCCACATCGGGCATTTTGAGGATGCGATTGATGTCGGCGTTAAGGCGCGCAACCACGGGCTTGGGCGTTCCGGCTGGCACCATCACGCCCCCCCAGGACACCGCTTCAAACCCGCGCAGCGTCTCGGCAACCGTAGGCAGATCGGGCATGTTGTCGAGGCGCTTCGCCCCCGTCACGCCGATCGCGCGGAGCTTGCCGCTGTTCACGAACGGCAGCCCCGCAACCGTGGTGGGCAAAGCCACCTGGATCTGCCCGCTGATGAGATCAGCGAGCGAGGGCGCATCACCCTTATAAGGAATGTGCTGCATCCGGATGCCCGCCAACGCATTGAGCAGTTCGCCAGACAGATGGTTAGAGGCGCCCTGCCCTGCCGATCCGAAGCTCACCTTGCCGGGGTTGGCTTTGGCATAGGCGATGAGATCGGGAATCGACTTGATGGGCAGACTGGGGTTCACCAGCACCACCTGCGGCACGATGGTGGTGAGCGTGACGCCCGCGAAATCTTTCAGCGCATCGTAGGGCAGCTTTTTATACACCACCGGATTAAGCGCATTCGGGCCGAGGTTGGCCATCAGGAGCGTATAGCCATCGGGGGCACTTTTCGCCACAAAATCGGTGGCGATGATGCCATTGGCACCCGGCCGGTTTTCGACCACCACGGACTGCCCCAGCGTATCGGTGAGCTTGGCGGCGAGCAGTCGCGCGGTGACGTCTGATGCACCGCCCGGAGGATAGACCACCACGAACCGGATGGCCTGGCGGGCGGGCCATTCCTGGGCAAGCGAACGCTGGGGCGCGCCCAGCGCGCCGACAATGGCCAGGGCCAGGCCAACAAGCTGCGCTGAAAATTTCATGCAGGGTTCCCTTTGAAAAAGTTGAACGAGAACAGGCGGGACTACGCCTGCAACGACGAGATCACTGCCATGCTTCACAAGCAAGCTGTGGAACCCCGAACCTAGTTTCAGGTGCCCGGGTTGTCAACCGTGCTGACGCGCCTTTTGAAAGGCACCGGCTGACTGAAAAAAAAGATATCGTCTGCTTCCATCTTTCCTGCATGACGGATTTCCGATCGTGACCGATCGTCCAGTTCTCCATAAAGCCGACCTGCAAGCGCTTGACGAACAGGGCTTTGTCGTTCTTCGCCAGGTCATGGACGCCGACTGGCTTCAAGCCACCCTGGCTACCTGCGAGCAATTGTTGAAGGCCGAAGGCGCCTCCGCGGGCTCAGAGTTCAGACAGGAGCCAGGCTCGGATCGCCTGGCCAATCTGGTCGATAAGGGCGAGTGCTTTCAGCGGCTTGTCTCGCACCCGCTACTGCTTGAAGCCGCTGAGTCAGTGCTGGGGCCCGACTGGAAACTCTCCAGCCTCAACTATCGAGCAGCGCTGCCGGGCGAGGGGCTGCAGCCTCTGCACTGCGATATGGGGCTCGCGGCCGATGAATCGGGCTTTGCGGTCTTCAATTCGATCTGGCTGCTCGATGATTTCACGACCGAGAACGGTCCCACCCGCTTCGTCCCCGGCACGCACCGCTCCGGGCAGCTTCCGCAGCAGGCACTGAGCGATCCGCTCGCCATTCACCCGGATCAGCAGATCGCCCTGGGCCAGGCGGGCGATGTGATTCTCACCAATGCGCACATGTGGCACGGCGGAACAACCAACCGAAGCGCGCGCGCCCGGCGCTCGCTGCATGGTTTTTATGTCCGAGGCGACAAGCCTCAGCAGCAGTATCAGAAGCGGCTGCTTCGGCCGCAAACCCAGGCATTGCTGTCGCCGCTCATGCGCCGTATCCTCGCGCTCGACGACCCCAGGAACGATCTACTGTCGGAATCAGGAAGCGGCCGCAGTGGCTTTCTTCGGTAGTCAGATCCACGCTTTCAACGAGGCCCCCCATGAATCCATGCATCCGATCCGCCGCCACGGCGCTTGTCCTGGCGCTTGCCCTCGCAGGCCCGGTGGCCGCGCAACCCCAGGAACCCTGGCCCAGCCGGCAGGTCACAGCCATCGTGCCCTTCCCCATTGGGCAAGGAATCGACATCATGGCAAGGGTCCTCACCACAGAAATCAACCGGATGACGGGTCAACCGTTCGCGGTGATGAATCGCGAAGGCGCGATCGGTTCGATCGGCACCTCGGCTGTCGCTCGTGCCAAGCCCGATGGGTACACCCTGCTGATTGGCCCCAACACGCCGATCACGATCGCCCCGCATGTGCTCAAGTCCGTTCCCTACACTTTCGATGCCATCACGCCGGTCTGTCAGACCTTCGAAAACGTGATGGCGATTTTCGTGAAGCAGGGGTCGCCCTGGCGCTCGCTTAAAGATCTGTTTGATGCAGCCCAGGCGCAGCCGGGTAAGCTCACCTGGGGCCACACCGGTCTGGGGTCGGTTCCGCATCTATCCATGGCGGGCCTGCTGCAAACCACCCCGCTCAAGGTTCAGGACGTGCCGTTCAAAGGCGAAGTGCAGATCCTGCAACTTTTAGTCTCCGGCGAACTCAACTTCTCGGCGTCTTCTATTTCCGGCATGTACGGGCGAGGGCTCGAGCCGCTTGCCGTATTTGCAGACAAGCGGCACCCCGCCTATCCCGACACGCCGACGGTCGCCGAGCTGGGCTATCCCGCGGGCGTACCGGGACTCAATGGCATTTTCGTACCGCAGGGCACCCCAGAGCCTGTCATCGCGGCCATTGAAAAGGCCTGCCGCGCGGCGGTCGAGTCGGAGAGCTTCACCAGTTCCGCCGCGCGCTTCCGTCAAACCCCGGCGTTTCTGGGTAGCGCCGCCTTCACCCGGCGTCTTCGCGACGACTACGAAGCCAAGGGCAAGCTCGTGCGCGAACTCGGCATCAAGCAGGACGGCAGCTGATCGGGCTCTCGGGGCCAGGCGAGATCACCCCGCCCTTTCCCTGCTAGCGCGTGTCGACAAAACGTTTGGCCTTGGTCTGCGAGCCTGGGTCGTAGATCTCCTGCGCGGCGACAAACACCACCCGCGGCCGAACTCGC
>JALREG010000298.1 GCA_023253905.1 Burkholderiaceae bacterium | reverse complement strand
TCGCCCCCGTGCAGCTTTTCTGGCCACTCTGGTGGCACGCTTGGCCGGCGCCTTGGTCGCCTTGGTCGCCTTGGTCGCCTTGGTCGCCTTGGTCGCCTTGGTCGCCTTGGTCGCCTTGGTCGCCTTAGTCGCCGATTTTTTACTGGCTGCTGGTTTGCCGAGGGGCGCCGCGCTCACCAGCACCGCCGCAATGACACACGGCACATCGCCGCGAACGCTCCAGGAATGGTTGGTGCCGCGCTGGATGAAAACATCGCCAGGCTTGAGCAACACCTCGCCCTCTTCCACCACAGCGTAGATCTCGCCAGAGATCACAATGATGTAGTCGACCGTGTTGGTCTTGTGCATCATGGGGTCCGCCGATTGCTTATCCTTGGCGTGTCCAGCACCAATCGATTCGAACGCCGCTTTGGCATCCGCGCTGTCGCGCCAGGCCTTATCAGGCGGGAACTCGACAATACGGAGGATAGAGCCGCCTCGCGGCGGCTCGAGCCGCACGGTACGGTCGGCAGCATCGGCATTGCCGTCGTTCCTCGCAAGCGGTCCGGTGGTTTCCCACAAATCGGTCAGTGCGAGGCCTGGCATCGACGCCATCTCTTTGACGTTAGGCGCCAGACCGTCCTCGATGATCACCGCTCGCCCCCGCTTGTTGTGCCCGGTGTAAACCCTGCGTACTCGCCAGACCATGGTTTTTCTCCTGATTTGAAGTTAGGAAGGGCCGCCCTCAGAGAAGCGCGGTGGCCAGCCCGGGAAACGCGATCACCAGCAGGAGCACCACCAGCATGATCGCAGCGAAAGGTAGTGCACCGGCAAAGATGTCGTTCAGCGTGATGGGGCTGGAATTACCGAGTGTTGCCTTGATGACGAACACTGCGATGCCAAACGGCGGTGTAAGGAGCCCGATCTCAACCGCCAGCAGCGTCACGATTCCGAACCAGATCAGGTCAACATTGAATGAAACCAGCGCGGGCAGCACCAGCGGGATGGTGATCAGCATGATTGAACTGGAATCGAGAATCGTGCCAAGCAACAGCACCACCAGAACAAAGATGGTGAGCAGACCGGGAAAGCCCAGCCCGGTACTCACGGTAAGCGTACGAAGCAGTTCGGTGACGCCCGAGACCGCCAGCATGCGTGAGTAAAGCTGTGCGGCGATGATGAGAAAACAGATTGATGCCGTGATCCGCCCGGTTTCAACCAGCACCTGCCAGAGCGCCGCCCGGCTCAGTTTGCGCTTGATGATGGCAAGCACCAGCGCACCGGCTGCGCCCACCGCGCCCGCCTCGGTGGGCGTGAAGAGTCCGGCGTAAAGCCCGCCCAGCACCAGCAGCACCAGCGCGACCACGGGCATCATGCGCGCAACCATGTCGCCGGGACTCATCAGCGGCGCCACCGGCCCGGTGTTGGAGGCTATCCCCCCACCTACAAATTCCGGGGTGAATCGCCCCATGAGCAGAATACCGATGGCGTAGGCGATCGCCAGAACGATACCCGGGATGATGCCCGCCACGAACAGATCACCCACCGATTTTTCGGTGAGTACGCCATAGAGGATAAGCAGGAGGCTGGGCGGAATCAGCATGCCCAGTACCGATGATCCCGCCACCACCCCCACTGCAAAGCGCACAGAGTAGCCGTGCCGTAGCATCTCGGGCACTGCCACCTTGGTAAAGACCGCCGCCGAAGCGATACTGATACCGGTGATGGCCGCAAACACCGCATTGGCGGCGACCGTTGCGATGCCCAGCCCGCCGCGCACCCGGCGGAAGATCTGGTTGGCGACTTCAAACGAGTCTTTGCCGACGTCGGCGACCGCCACCAGTAACCCCATGAGCACGAAGAGCGGCACGACCCCGAACACATAGTCGGCGATGGCATCCGTTGCAGCAAGCGCGAGGAGATTGGCGGCCACGGTTGCATCACCGCGAATCATCCAGACCCCGACAAACGACAGGAGTGACAGCGCGATACCCACATGCATACCGGCATAGATCAGGACCAGCATGATGGCTACCGACACGAGTCCGATCAGCGTGGGCTCGATCATTGTCCGGCGCCCCCCGCAGTCGCCGGTTGTGCACGACCCAGGGCAATCTGCAGGTCATGCCAGGCAAGGAGCAGAAACTGAAGCGCCATGGCGCCGCTTCCTATCAGCACGATGACGTAAAGCGGCCCGGTCGGAATCTGAATAAGCCCGGCCGAACCATAGAAATCACCCGCCTTGAAGGCCTCGATCATGGTCGGCCAGAGCGCGCCGAACAGGATCAGGAACAGGGCCATACCGGTCAGATGAAACAGTCCTTGCAGCAGATAGCCGACCGTTGGCCGCTTGTCGAGCAACCGTGCAAGCAGCACGTCGGAGCGTGTGAGTCCACCGGTGCGTAGCGTCTGCGGCAGTTGCAGGAACACGATGCCTACGATCGAGAACCTCACCATTTCCGGCACGCCGAGCAGCGGCGCATTGAACGCGCCGCGGCCCACAACATCGATCAGGATCAGCACCATCAGGAAAAAGATCCATAAGGTGCCGATTGCAGACAGTAAAGCGATCGTCCTCGCGTGGAGCGGCGCCGGTTCAGCCGCTGCCGACGGGCTGAGCCCGGATTTCATCCTGCCCCCGTCGCTATTCTTTATCGAAATCGCGTGTGAACTTGTAGCCCGTGGCGCGGACCGAATCCATGTAGGCCGACAGCACCTTCCTGCCGTTGGGCCCGGCTTGCTTGATCCAGTCACGCGTGGGGTTGGGCATCGCCTTGACCAGCCGGATCTGCTCCTCAGCTGATAGCTGATTCACCTTGCCACCGCCTTTTTGCCAGGCTGCATACGAGGCTTCGATACGCTCAGTCTGCTCACGAAGGTAGTTAGCCTTGTAGGCGTTGGCGCCGCGCCGGAAAGCGGCCTTCACCTCATCCGGCAGCTTGTCCCAGCGATTCTTGTTGATCGCAACCGCACCCGCGTACATAGCACCCATGTTGGTGACCGTGTAATAGGGGGCGACCTCAAACAGCTTGGCGGGAACCGCAGAGGTGGCAAACGCAACCACGCTCTCGTATACGCCGGTCTTGATGTCGTTGTAGAAGGTGTTGAGATTTCCCTGAACACCCACCGCACCCGTGCCGCGGAACCACGCCAGGTTCGGTCCCGCGCCACCAATCTTTCGACCTTTCAAATCTTCCAGCCGGCTGATCGGAAAGCTGCTGGCGATACCGTAGTTGTCAATGGCAAATCCGGCCAGATACACCGTGTTGTACTTGGTCCATTCAGCCGTGAGCTCGGGCAGCCCCTGAACATAGTCAATTGCCTGCGTGACGATACTGGCGTCGGGGGGGCCGTAGGGCACGAAGTACGTGACATTGTTGAGTGGCAGTTTGGCCGACTGGAACACCGTCGCAACGATCCCCATGTCGGACAGTCCCTGCTGCATGGTCTCGAGTTCGGAGCCGATCTTGGCAAGCGTGCCGCCATAGCTCTCATTCCAATCGATTCGGTATTTACCAGTTTTTTTGAGCTCGGCATCCACCGTAGCCATCAAGCTTTCCTTGATGTGCTTTACCCAGAGAAAGATGGGGGGATGACCTGCGGCAACTTGCAGGCGAATCACCTCCTGCGCCTGAACGCTCCCGAGCGCGGCCGTGCAGACGACTCCGGCAACCAAGGCCCTCAGCGATGCTGCATTACGTTTCATGCGATTTCTCCTGGTCGTGCGGACCGCGGTATCAGCGGACCCTCCAATTCGAATCATCACCCCGCCGCGCTTTCGCTGCAACCAGCCAGGTTTCGCTGCGATTTCGGAACGCCACCACGCTTGACAGTAGCACGTCCGCGGCTCTTAATCAGATGAACGCCGCGAGGGTTGCGCGCACTGGATAAGAATCGGGGGACCGCATGAAACTGGTGACCTTCCAACACGGGAAAAGACAGCCCCGCGCTGGGGTTCTTGTTGACGGAGACCGAAAGGTCCTGGACCTGCAGGCTGCGCATCGCCTGCGGCATGGCAAGTCCTCATCCAGGCTTTCGAGCGTACTCACCATGGCGCAATCGGGCGATGACGCGCTTGATCTCGCTCAATCCCTCATCCGCGGCCGCACCCGCCACAAGGCGGCGCTGATTGCCCGCGATGATGTACGGCTGCTGGCTCCCATTCCGCAGCCCCCACAGATGCGCGATTTCCTCTGCTTCGAAAAGCATCTCCTGCAAGCGTTCTCCACCGCCCGAAAGGTCCGTGCTGCAGGTGCGCCTGACCCCGCTGCAGCCATCCGTGAGATGGAGGCCAAAGGCATTCTTGCAATACCGCAGGCCTGGTACGAGCGTCCCATGTTCTATCACCCCAACCGCCTCAACGTGGTCGGTCACGACACCGACATCGATTGGCCATCGTTTTCAACCATGCTCGATTTCGAGCTTGAGTTCGGATGTTTCATCGGTAAGCCCGGCCGTGACATCAGCAAGGCCCATGCGCGCCAACATATCTTCGGCTACACCATCTTCAACGACGTGTCGGCGCGCGATGAGCAGATGAAGGAGATGCCCGGCCAGCTGGGTCCGGGCAAAGGGAAAGATTTCGACACCGGCAATGTGCTCGGCCCCTGCCTGGTCACCGCCGACGAAATCACCGATCCGTATCGACTGACCATGGAGGTGCGTGTCAATGGCGAGCGTTGGGGAGGCGGAAACAGCGGCGAAATGCACTGGAAATTTGAAGACTGCATTGCCCATGTCTCACGTTCGGAAACGCTGGTGTCGGGCGAATTTTTTGGCTCGGGTACCGTCGGTTCGGGTTGCGGGCTCGAACAGATGCGCTTTCTCAAACCTGGCGATGTGGTGGAGCTTGAGGTTGAAGGAATCGGAATCCTGCGCAATCGCTTCGTCAAGCGTGAGGCCTGATCCGCCACGTTCCACTTCAGAAGTAAATCTGTCATGAGCCCAAACCCCTTATCCGGCTTTTCTGTCGACCGCGCGGCCATTGGCTACATGGGTCGTGATCTGCAGCGGCCAGAATGTATTCTCGCCGAGCGCAATGGCGACTTGTGGTCGGCCGACGCGCGCGGCGGCTTGATGCATATTCGTGCCGACGGCTCACAGACGTTCATTGGCCAGAGCGCCAGCGGCGCGTTTGGGGTCACAGCCGATGCCGAGTCACGCTTTACAAAAGGAACACTGCCCAACGGGCTTGCATTCGCCCGCAACGGCGACATCCTGATCTCCAATTTCGGGACTGACCGGTTGGAGCTCATGTCCCGCTCCGGTCGCACACGCGTGCTCCATGATCGAATTGATGGCCAACCGATCGGCAAGGTCAACTTCGTGCTGCGCGATTCACGCGACCGCATCTGGATCACGGTCTCCACACGGGTCAATCCCTGGACCACCGCCGCAGCCCGCCGCGTCCGCGATGGCTTCGTGGCTGTCGCCGATCAACGGGGCATCCGTATCGTCGCCGACGGTTTTTCTTTCACCAACGAAATTCGCTTCGATGCCAATGAAGAATGGCTTTATATCGTCGAAACAACCGGCCCGCACATCACGCGAATGCGGGTACGTGAATCGGCCGCGGGCGATGTGGGCCTTGGCGATCGCGAAGTCTATGGCCCTGCCCACCTCGGTGGCATGCCCGATGGCATCGCGTTCGATTCCTTCGGCAACCTCTGGTGCACCCTGGTCATGATCGACCAACTCATTGCCATCACCCCCCAGGGCGATCGGCTCATGCTGCTCGATGACAGCACGCCCGCGGGTCACGCATTAGTACGCGCCTTTGATACCGGTGAGGCAAACAGCGACATGATGTTCGCGGCTGCTGGTACCGTTGCGCCCTGGATGGCCAGCGTTACCTTTGGCGGTCCTGATCTGCGTACCGCCTACCTGGGTAGCCTGCGTGGCACCCGAATCCCGTTTTTCCGCTCACCTGTTGCCGGGCTACCGATGGTGCACTGGCTTCCCGCAGCCTGAACGTCGCCCGGCTTACGACACCCGAACCGTTCGGATTTACAAGGATTTTTCATGAAACCCTCATTAATCATGACTGCGGCGCTGGCCGTACTCGCTATCGCCCCGATTGATCAGGCTGTCGCCCAGAGCAGCGGCGACAAACCGATCTCGCTCATCGTGCCGTTCAGCCCCGGTGGCGGTACCGACATTCTCTCGCGCATGTTGGCGCCGAAGCTGGCAGAAAAACTGGGCACCAGCGTGGTGGTGGAAAACCGTCCTGGCGCGGCGGGTGCGATTGCAGCTCAACATGTGGCGCGCTCCGCACCCGATGGACGTACCCTTTTGGTCGGATCCACCTCCGAGATCGGTGTGAACCCCAGCCTCTACCCGAAGCTGCCCTATGACGTTGCGCGCGATTTCGCCCCGGTGGCCGCGCTCGCCGATACGCCCATGGTTCTGGTGGTGAACCCCGCCTCGCCCATCAAAACCGCGCAGGATCTGGTCACGCGCGCCAAGGCGAGCCCAGGGCAACTTCTGTTCGCATCCGCAGGCGTTGGAAGTGGCGCCCATCTGGCGGCTGAGCTCTTTTTCCATGTCACCGGCACCAAGCTTTCACACGTACCCTACAAGGGCGTAGGGCCGGCGATGGCAGAAATTGTCGGCACGCAGAAAGATATGATGATCTTCACCACGCTGCCGTCGTCAACGTCCTTTGCACGGTCGGGTCAGTTGCGAGTCGTAGCGGTATCGAGCAAAGAGCGTATGGCGATCGTGCCTGACATTCCGACCTTCATCGAGTCGGGTGTGCCAGGTTACGAAGTTTATTACTGGTATGGCCTGATCGCGCCATCCGCCACCCCCATCGATACCCGGCGACGAATTCACGCCGCGGTCACCGAGATCCTGCAGCAGCCCGATACGCTTGCAAGTCTGTCGCGGCAGGGGCTACAGCCCACAGTGCGCACTGCCGAGGAGTTCGACGCATTCATCAAGGCCGACATGGCGCGATGGGCGGTGGTGGTGAAGGCGGCCGATATCAAGCCTGACCAGTGAGCCAGACCGACGCCGCAGGCGGGCAGGAGCCACGTAGCAACATGACGCCATCGCCCGCAACCATTGAAACCGGCGCCTTGATCTACTGGTTTGACATCAGCCCGTCGATTGTCGATCAGTGGCTGGACTGGTATCTGCGCGATCATATGCCAAGCCGTGTGGGTTCCACCTTCACCACAGGCCGATGCTTTGAGGCGATCGACGGTCCGGCCAGTCACATGGTGCTGTTTGAAACCCACACCCCCGAAGCCTTGCTCGCGCCCGACTACCTGAGGCTTCTGGGAACGGTGTCAGACGAGGACCGTAAGCGCCGCGGCTGGTATGCCAACACGGTTCGTATGACCGCGCGCGTTAGGAATCGGATGCGAACCGGTATGGGGAATATTCTGGCTGTCACCCGACTCGATTCAACGATCAGCGATCACAACATTGGGTATGACACGTTTGGCGACCTGCCTGCCGAGTCAATTGCCGCACTCGCTGGCGTAGGTTCGATCTGGGTGGCCGATCATGATGCGGGGATTCGCGCCCGCATGGATGCGGTACGCGTCACCGGTCATCAGGATCGGTCACCGCAGCGGGCGCTCTTCATCGAAGCGGCGCGCGACACTGACGCGTTGCAGGCACAGGCGATGGTGGCGGAGCATCTGCGCGCACAGTTGCCTCGCGCTGCCAACGCAGCCTCAATGGGTCGTTATCGCCTGCTCTATGCGATGGCCGCCTAAGCCGCTCGCAACGCGCGCAACCACCGGCTGAGCATCGTCACCGGTTCCCGGTTATTCATCAGGTGGGGAAGGGCCTGCTCGAGCGCATCGACCGCCTCGGTGTCGAGCACGCGCAACGCGTTGTCACGGAACTTGGCGAGGATCCGAGCCGTGGAGGCCGGACGCGACGGGTTGCCATCGACATCATCGATCCGGACCGAGCGTTCACTGCCATCAGTGAGCGTACAGCGCACCACCGCCTCGAACCGCTCTGGAAATCGCGCATCCGCCAGTGGAATCCAACGGACGCGCTGCGCGAGCGCGCGCACCTCGGGCGAAGCCGGCTGCTCGAAAGTGGCGAGGCTGACTGAGCCTTCAACGAATCGGGTCGCTACCGTGATGGGCAGACTCCAACGTGCCGCGTGGCCGGTGGACGGATTGAGCACCTGCTCCCAGGGTTCGCAGATCACCGGCGCAGCCCCTGCTGGCACCTCGCAAAGAATACTGGCGATACTTTCCGCCCTGATGCCAGCATCAGCCAGCTCGCCCGCCGCCTCGATGAACGCATGCAGGTAGTGACAGCACGGAAAAAACTTGAACGCGGCATCGGCCATGTGCCACCGCGCCCCCAGATCGGGCAGCATGGCCCGTAGGCGCGCCGCGGCATCGGCCTGATCGCTGAATTGCGCGAACAGGCCCCAGCGCCCCTCAAGCGAAGTCTCGGGACCGGTAATGCCCGCCTGCGCAAGCGCGGCCGCAATCAGCCCGCCATGGGCTGCCCAGCCCGGGTTGAGCGACTTGACCGACGACCCATTACTCAGAAACTCCATCACACCTGAAGACTGACTGAGCGCAATGCCGAGCGCATGAACGGTACGCGTTTCGTCGAGCCCATCAATCTCAGCCGCTACCAGCGCGGCAGCCATCGTGCCGGCGACCGACGTCGCCTGAAAACCGTTGGCATGAAACCGACCAGGGGCGGCGAGCCCGAGGAGCACCAGCGCTTCATAGCCACGCGCATAGGCGGCCAGCATGACTTCGCCGCTTGCGCCCACCGACTCGGCTTTGGCAAGCGCCGCCGCAGCCACCACCGCACTGCCATGCATGATGGAACCGGTATGCGTGTCGTCGAATTCGAGACTGTGGATCAGGCCGCCATTGACCATCGCCGCGTCGGCGGCACTGGCCCCTGCGGTTTGCCCCAGAACCGTGGCATGACCACCCTGAGCCAAGGTGCCGCCAGCCTGCCGCCAGCCAGCGCCGGAGCGTGAGGCCGAAGCGGCCAACCCCACCCCCAATGCGTCGGTGAAATGGAGGGCGGCCGCGCGCGCCACCGCTGGCGGCAACGGCGCACTGGCCGTGCGGCGCAGGGCCTGCACCCACTCGCGGGCGAGTGTCATGCCTGCGCCACGATGCGGGTGGCGGTTTCGCGCCACCTGCGAGCGAGTGCGGGCGCATTGCCTTCGATGACGGCGGCCAGCTCGACCGCTGCGCGCGGACAGTCGCCCGCCGCGTTGTCGGCCAGCTTCGCGATCAGACTGGGCTCATCAAACGGCTGATCGGCACCACCCCGCGGATTGAGAACAAATTCGGTGAGCGACGCGCCATCAGTAAAGGTCCAGGTAACCCGACCTGGCCGGTCACGAGGCGGTGGACCGGCCTCGGCGCAAGGCACGAGCCGCACACGCTTGCGCAGACCCGAGATACCGGGATCCGCGAGCGTATCGAAGGTGAAGGCCGATGCCCCGCCGGTTCCGAGCCGGGTGGTGGCCGCCACAGCATGCGGCATCGAAAACTTGGCCGACAGAACGGTTTCAGGTTCGACCGCGCTCAGCGCCAGCCCCGACGGCCCGGCCTCCACCACGATCTCGCGAATGTCGTCCACGCTGCGGCCGTCGAGTCGTTGGCGTAACTGCAGGCAGGCCTCGACCGCCGCATGCGCATAGTTACAACACGCAAACATCTTGTGATAGCCGCTTGCGACCGACCACGCCTCACCGAGCCCCGCGGTGAGCGCCTCGAGTCGCACCCGCGTACGAAAGCTGGTGGCAAAGACGTCGTGAATGGTGTGCAGTCCCCCACCAATGCCCGCCTCGGCCCAGTTACACGCCTGCATGCCGATCCAGGCGCCGGCTGCGGTCCAGCCGTTACGAACCAGCGACCCTTCCACGGCGGTATCAAAGGGACCAGCAAAGGTCATGGACGCAGCGCCTGTGACGGCAGCCTGCATGGTGTCTGCCGAGTGCCCGCGAACCAGCGACACCGCGACCGCTGCACCGATGGTGGCAAACGCCGCATGAGGGTGCACATAGAAGCCTGGAAACGGATAGGCGAGTGCGATCCGGGTCGTGAACTCATAGGCAAGCGCCACCGCGCGCACCACCTCGCTCGTGGTGAGCCCACGCGCCTCGGCCTCGGCAAGCAACGCGGGAATTGCATAGGCGCCACCGTGACAGGACGCGAGGCGAAAGCCCTCGTCGAGTTCACACCAGGTGATTGCCATGCCGTTCGCGCAGGCGGCCGCCGCGCGGTCGGTGGTGGCGCCCGCGCGGGCGAACACGGTGGCCTCGCGCGCACCGCTCGCGGTGGCAAGAAAGCCCGCACGCGCCTTTTCAACTTGCGGCTCGCGCGACCCGGCGATGATCGCACCAATGTCGTCCGCAAGGATGGT
>JALREG010000243.1 GCA_023253905.1 Burkholderiaceae bacterium | reverse complement strand
TCCGCTCAAGAAAAAGCTGAACCGGCACACCCTCAGCCAGGCGAAGTGCGTTAAGCATGAACTCAAACGGCAGGTCTGTGGCGCCCACCACACGGACCTCGTCCAGCCAGGGCGCAGCCTGCACGGCGGCATCGGCCGGATCGGGCGGCAGGTCGCGCCCGCTCGCCACCGCCTCCCCCGCGAGCGCAGTCAGATAGCGCGCAGGCTGGCGGATCCTGGACTGGCGCACGATCCGGCTCGCGAACGACAGCTTGCCGTGCGCGCCAGCCCCCAGCCCGAGATAGTCGCCGAACTGCCAGTAGTTGAGATTGTGTCGGCAGCGATGGCCCGGTCGCGCATAGGCAGAGACCTCGTAGCGCTCGAGCCCGGCCTCTGAGCACGTCGCCTCCACCAGAGCCTCCATGTCTGCCGACAACTCGTCGTCCGGCAGCGGTGGCGGCCGACGCGCGAACGGCGTACCGGGTTCAAGAGTGAGGTGGTAGCACGACAGGTGCGGTGCGCCGCGCCCCTGTGCCTCCTCAAGATCAGCCTTGAGATCCTGGAGCGACTGTCCGGGAAGGGCGTACATCAGATCAACATTAAAGGTATCAAAGACCTTGGCCGCGAGGTCGACCGCCGCGCGCGCCTGTGCCGCGTCGTGGACACGCCCGATCGCCTGTAGCGCCCGATCATTGAAGGTCTGAACGCCGATTGACAGCCGGTTGACGCCCGCCGCAGCGAAATCGCGAAAGCGCTGCGCTTCGAAGGTGCCGGGGTTGGCTTCCATCGTCACCTCAGCGCCGGCCACAAAGCGCAGTCGTGTTCGGAGCAGCGTCAGTAAGCGATCAATGGAGCGAGGCGAAAACAGGCTGGGCGTGCCGCCCCCGAGAAACACCGTCTGGACGGCACGCCCCCAGACCAGTGGGAGGGCCCCTTCCAGATCAGCCTGCAGGGCGTCCAGATAATCGTCTTCCGGCAGTTCCCCTGCACCCCGCCAGGTGTGGGAGTTGAAGTCGCAATACGGGCATTTGGCCAGACACCAGGGCAGGTGGACGTATAGCGACAGTGGCAGCGGCGCAGCCACCCCGGATGCGGCCACGGCGGGCGCGGGCCGCACCCACTGAACCCGTGCCTCGCTCACCGGGACCCGGACAGCGCGACGCGAGGGGTCGCCCTCAAGCGTTCAACCAGCGACCGCAGGGCCCGACCTCGGTGGCTGATCTGATTCTTGCGCGAGGCGGTCAATTCGGCGGCGGTACAGCCCTCCTCCGGCAACCAGAAATACGGGTCATAGCCAAAGCCTCCGGCACCTCGCGGTGATGCAATGACTTCGCCGTGCCATTGCGCCTCGGCAATCAGTGGCATGGGGTCGGCCGCATGCCGAACCAGCACCAGCACGCATACATAGCTCGCCCGCCGATCTGCATGCGGGGCGAGCTCAGCGACCAGCCGCGCGTTGTTTGCGCTGTCGGAGTGCTCGCCACCGGCGAGCGACGCGTAGCGGGCCGAGCGCACCCCAGGCATCCCGCCCAGCGCGCCGACGCAAATTCCCGAATCGTCGGCGAGGGCCGGCAGTCCCGTTGATCGGGCCGCATGGCGCGCCTTCGCCAACGCGTTCTCGACGAAGGTTTCGAAGGGTTCTTCGGCTTCAGTCACCCCCAGCGCAGACTGCGCCACCAGATCGAACCCGAGCGGCCGCAACAGGGCATCGAACTCGCGAAGTTTTCCGGCGTTGCCGCTGGCAACAACCAGTCTGGAGAGGGCGCCCGCGCTCAACTGCATGACACGCGGCTCAAACCGGTAGCGCCGGGTGATTAGCCCCAAGGGCGTTTCGCTGGGCCGCTGCAAGTTCGCCGATTCCCCGGGCTGCGAGCGCAATCAGGGTGTCGAGTTCAAGCCGAGAAAAGGGCTCGCCCTCGGCGGTGCCCTGCACCTCAACAAAGCCACCACGACCCGTCATGACCACATTCAGGTCGGTATCACAACCCGAGTCCTCGCCATAGTCGAGATCAAGAACAGGATGACCGCCCACGATTCCCACCGACACCGCCGCCACCTGGTCGCGAATCGGTGTGCGCGCCAGGGCGCCGGCTTTCAGAAGCGAAGCCACCGCATCACAAGCGGCCACGAATGCGCCGGTGATCGACGCGCAGCGCGTCCCGCCGTCAGCCTGCAATACATCGCAGTCGAGGGTGATGGTCCGCTCGCCAAGCAGCTTGAGGTCAAACACCGATCGAAGACTGCGACCGATCAGGCGTTGAATCTCCTGCGTTCGGCCGCTCTGTTTCCCCCGTGCGGCTTCGCGATCACTGCGCGTGTGCGTGGAGCGCGGCAGCATGCCGTATTCGGCGGTGAGCCAGCCCTGCCCGGCCCCTTTGAGAAAGCCAGGGACCTTGGCCTCGATGCTGGCCGTGCACAGCACACGGGTATCGCCGCACTCGATCAGCACCGACCCTTCTGCGTGCCGCGTGAACCCGCGCACGATCCGAACTTCGCGCAGCGCACTGGCCGCCCGCCCTGATGTCCTGCCCGACATTGAGCCCTCCGGTCAAGGGAACCCGATTATTCGACGGGCCGCAACGGCCCCTTCCGCGCTCGAATTCCTTACAATCTCGATGCAACCGAGGTTAACAGAACGGCCGACATCCTTGACTAAGAAGCCGGGCGATCCACGTCCCATCCAGAGCATGACCGGTTTTGCCACTGCCCTCCGCGAAGGCGAAGCGGGATCGGTCAGTGTCGAAATACGTAGCGTCAACGCCCGATTTCTCGATCTGTCGTTTCGCGCACCGGACGACCTTCGGGCCGCCGAAGCCGCACTTCGCGAACATATCTCCGCTGCCGTCCAGCGTGGCAAGGTGGAATGCCGGATCAGCTTCCGCAGTGCGACCGGGCGGGGCAGTGGACAGGTCATTCAGACCGATGCGATCGAGCGCCTGATCACGCTCAGCGACGAGGTGCGAGCCCGGATTCCCGACGCCGCCGCTCCAACGGTTGCCGAGGTGCTCCGCTGGCCAGGCGTGCTTGCAGAAGATGATGCCGCGCTCGCACTCTCAGCACTCGCTGTCGAGGCCGGCCGCGAAGCACTCGAAGCTTTCCTCGCTCACCGTGCCCGTGAAGGGGCACGTCTTGTGGCTGTTATCGCCGAGCGCGCCCAGGCCATCGCCGACATCGTGAAGCCGCTCCGTGAGCGGGGTCCGGAACTCCTTGCTGCACACGAAAAGCGGCTGGCCGAACGTCTTCAGACGGCGGTGGATTCGCTCGGCACACGCGTGCCGGTTGAGGAAACCATGGCGCGCGTTCGGCAGGAACTCGCGCTCTATGGCATGCGGGCCGATGTGACCGAAGAACTCGACCGACTGCTGGCCCATCTCGATGAACTGCGCGAGGCCTGCAACGGGTCTGGTCCAATTGGCAAACGGCTCGATTTTTTGCTTCAGGAGTTGAATCGCGAAGCCAACACTCTGGGTTCGAAGGCCGCCATCGTCGACCTCTCTCGCGCAGCAATCGACCTCAAGCTCCTCATCGAACAGATCCGTGAACAGGTGCAAAATCTCGAATGAGTCGCGCCCATAACCCCGGCAGTCTGTTCGTGATCGTCGCGCCCTCGGGCGCCGGGAAAACCTCTCTGGTCCGTGGACTGCTGCAGAACGAACCCGATGTTCGATTGTCGGTATCGTTCACGACCCGACAGCCCCGCCCTGGCGAGCGCGACGGGATCGACTACCGCTTCGTCGGTGTCGAGGAGTTCGAGCGCCGCCGCGGGGAAGGTGAATTTCTTGAGTGGGCACGCGTTCACGACAACCTCTATGGCACCTCGCGGGCCTGGATCGAGGCGCAGATGGCGGCCGGCCAGGACATCATCCTTGAGATTGACTGCCAGGGAGCCGATCAGGTGAAGCGCCTCTACCCGGATGCGATCGGCATCTTTATTGCACCGCCTTCGATCGAGGAACTGGCGCGGCGGTTGCGCGCCCGAGCCCAGGATTCCGAGAACGTGATCCAGCGCAGAATTGATGCTGCTCAGGCCGAGCTCGCGCAGGCTGAGCGGTTCGAATATGTTATTATCAATCAAGACTTTGGCATCGCTCTCGAGCATCTCCGCGCGGTCGTGCGCGCGGCTCGCTTGCGGTACTCGCGCCAGCTCGCGCGCAATCCTGCAGTGTTTTCTCAGTTGCGCCTGGCTCGCTGAATCGCACCACCTTTTCACTACCAATGGTCCACCATGGCACGCATCACCGTTGAAGACTGCCTGAAGCAAATCCCGAATCGGTTCGAGCTCACCCTGGCGGCCACTTACCGTGCGCGCATGCTGGCGCAGGGCCATGCGCCCAAGCTTGAATCTCGCGACAAACCCACGGTCACGGCGCTTCGCGAAATCGCGGCTGGCAAAGTCGGCCAGGAAATGCTGCGCCGGGTTCCCACCTGAGCCCGAGCGAGTCGCTCCCCATGGCCGAGCGGCTCGCCAGCGTTGCGACGGGGCCCAGGGTCCCTCCTCCCGATTCATTTCCCGGAAAACGGCCACTCGCCGGTAACGGATTCACGGCACCCGCAGACGAGCGCAAGATCGTCTCACTCGCCACACTCATGCAGCGGGCGGGTGAGTATCTTGGCGAGGACGACCTGCGGCGTATCCGTGAAGCCTATCGCTTCGGCGATCAGGCACATCTCGGCCAGTTTCGTTCCAGCGGCGAGCCCTATATCTCGCACCCGATTGCCGTTGCTGAAATCCTGTCGGGCTGGCGACTGGACGCCGATTCACTCATGGCGGCCCTTCTCCATGACGTCATCGAAGACACCACGGTTGCGAAACAGATCCTGGCTGAGCGGTTCGGCTCAGCGGTCGCTGATATCGTGGATGGTGTATCGAAGCTCGACCGCGTCGAATTCGCCTCGAAGGAGCACCAGCAGGCGGAAAGCTTCCGCAAAATGCTGCTCGCCATGGCCCGCGATGTGCGGGTCATTCTCATCAAGCTCGCCGACCGGCTGCACAACATGCAGACGCTTGAGGCGCTGCCCGGGCCCAGGCAGCAGCGGATCGCGCAGGAAACCCTGGACATCTACGCACCCATCGCGCACCGGCTGGGGCTCAACAGCCTCTACCGCGACCTGCAGGACCTCGCGTTTCGGTCAACCCACCCGTTCCGCTATCGCACGCTGAAAAAGGCCGTGCAGGCCGCGCGCGGCAACCGCCGCGAAGTGCTGGGGCGCATTCTCGAGGCCGCGAACAAGGCGCTGCCCGAGGCGGGTGTGCAGGGCGCCCAGGTGCGGGGGCGCGAGAAATCCATTTATGCCATTCACACCAAGATGCGCGAGAAGCACCTGTCATTTGCGCAGGTCCTCGATATCTACGGCATGCGGGTCATCGTCGACACGGTACCGCAGTGCTACCTGGCGCTGGGGGCGCTCCACACCACTTTCAAGCCAGTCCCAGGTCGGTTCAAAGACTACATCGCCATTCCAAAAATCAACGGCTACCAGTCGCTGCACACAACGCTGGTTGGCCCGTTCGGCACACCCGTCGAGTTTCAGATTCGCACGCACGAAATGGAGCGCGTTGCGCAGTCAGGCGTAGCGGCGCACTGGCTCTACAAGGCGCATCACGTGAGCTTCTCCGAGCTTCACACTCGCACCCATCAATGGCTGCAGTCCCTGCTCGACATCCAGAGTCAAACCGGTGATTCGCTGGAATTCATCGAAAACGTCAAAGTCGATCTCTTCCCCGATGCGGTGTATGTGTTCACGCCCCGGGGCGAGATTCGCGCGATGTCGCGCGGAGCCACTGTACTCGACTACGCTTACTCGATTCACACCGACATCGGCGATCGCGCGGTGGGCTGCCGGGTCAACGAAGAGCTGGTGCCACTGCGCACCGAACTGGTCAACGGCGACGTGGTGGAGGTGCTCACCGATTCCTCCTCGCGTCCCGATCCGAGTTGGCTCGCGTTCGTGCGCACGGGCAAGGCGCGCGCCAGCATCCGGCACAGTCTCCGTACACTCAGTTACCGGGAATCTGCAGAGCTGGGACGACGGCTCCTTGAGCAGTCGCTTGCAGCGCTTCGCATCGCGCTCGGTTCGCTCGAAACCACCGTGCTCGACCGCGCAATCCGCGACTCAGGCGTTCGTAATATCGAAGAGCTCTACGCGGACATTGGTCTTGGGAAGCGGCTGGCGCCCGTCGTCGCGCGCAGCATCGCGCTGCAAACCGCAGCCACCCCCGCAGCGCTCATGCTGCCCCGCCCGGCACCGATGGTCATTACGGGTAACGAGGGCAGCGCAGTCAGCTATTCCGCTTGCTGCTTCCCGCTGCCGGGCGACTCCGTGGTCGGCCATCTTCGCGGCGGACATGGGCTGGTACTGCATCGGGCCGACTGCGGTACGGCGGTTCGCCAGCGCGACCGCGATGCCGAGCGCTGGGTCGATGTTGACTGGTCCGAGCAGGTGAGCGGCACCTTCCGCTCCGAACTCGAAGTCAGTGTTCGCAACGACCGGGGCGTCCTGGGCAGGGTGGCTGCCGAAATCGCTGCGAGCGAAGCCAATATCGCGCATGTCTCCATGGACGAAAGCGCAGAGCGCGTTGCCTCTCTTCGATTCATTCTGATGGTGCGCGACCGGGTCCATCTGGCCCGCGTACTACGTAACCTGCGGCGCCTGCCCGAGGTTTCGCGAATCAGCCGTGACCACTAGGCGGCCGCTGCCGCCGTCTTGCGGCTAGCCATAACGAACCTCAACCACCTCGAGTTCGTCCACGCCGCCAGGCACTTTGAGGCTGACCAGGTCGCCTTCATTCGCTTTCAGCAGCGCCCGCCCTACCGGCGAGATCCAGCTGATTCGACCGGTGGCGGGATCTACCTCATCCACCCCAACGATGGTCACGGTCTCTTCGCGTTCACCATTTCTCAGAAATCGGACTGTGGCGCCGAAGAAAGCCTGGGTAGTACCGCGCCGACGCTCGGGATCCACCACTTCGGCCAACTCCAGCCGTTTGGTGAGGAAACGAATCCGCCGGTCGATTTCGCGCAGTCTTTTTTTGCCGTAGAGGTAATCACCATTTTCCGACCGGTCGCCGTTCGATGCGGCCCAGGACACCACCCGTACAACCTCTGGCCGCTCTTCATCGAGGAGGTGCAGCAGCTCTTTACGTAACTGCTGATGCCCAGCCGGCGTGATGTAGTTTTTTGAGCCGGCCGGGATGGCCTCGACGCCGGGTGGGTCGGCTTCGTCGTCTGCCGCGTCGGCATCGTCGCGAACAAAAGCTTTGCTCACGGCTGTAACAACCCTCAGGTGCCAGCCACTGACATGGCTTCGATCAGCACCGACCCCGAGCGTTTGGTGCCTCGCGTGAGCTCATCGGCGCCGACCGCGGCGATACCCGCAAACATCTCGCGCAGATTGCCGGCGATGGTGATTTCTTCAACCGGATAGGCGATTTTCCCGCCTTCGACCCAGTAGCCGCCCGCGCCGCGCGAATAATCGCCCGTCACATAGTTGACCCCCTGCCCCATGAGATCGGTCACAAACAGGCCGGTACCGAGTTTGGCGAGCATCGCCTCCAGCGAATCGCTCCGACGGGTCCGTCGACTGGTGAGCCGCAGGTTGTGCGACCCGCCCGCATTTCCGGTGGTCTTCATGCCCAACTTGCGCGCCGAATAGGTTGAGAGGAAATAGCCCTTCAGGACACCCGACTCGACCACAGCGCGCCGATGGGTCGCGCAGCCCTCGCTGTCGAAAGGGGCACTACCCGGCTCGCCTCGCTGGTGCGGGTCTTCAAGAATGTTGATATGAGGCGCAAAAAGCGTTGATCCCAACGCGTCGACCAGAAAGCTCGACTTACGGTAAAGCGCTCCGCCACTTGCCGCCTGCACCAGATGGCCCAGCAGCCCGCAGGCGAGCGGCGCTTCAAAAAGCACCGGCACCTTGCGTGTGGAAAGCCTGCGCGCACCCAGACGCGCGAGCGCGCGCTCGGCGGCATAGCGCCCAAGCGCGGCTGGATCGGCAAGCTTGAGCGGATTGCAATGGGACGAATACCAGTCGTCGCGCTGCATCTGCCGACCCGAGCCGGCGATGGGCGCGCATGAAATCGAATGGCGGCTATAGGGGTATCCGCCAGAAAATCCAAGGGTATTGGCCGAAACAAACTGACCGTGACTCACTGACACCGAAGCGCCTTCAGAGTTGCGAATCAACCGGCTGGTATCGAAGGCCGCCGCCTCTGCCTCACAGGCAATCCGCACCGCCTCATCGACTGGAATGCCCCAGGGATGAAACAGATTCAACTCCGGGTAGCGAAGGGCGAGGGTGTCGGGGTCGGGCAGACCGGCACACTCATCTTCGGCAGTAAAACGCGCGATCTGCCAGGCTGCGTCAACGGTTTCATTGAGCGAACGGGCACTGAAATCCGATGAACTCGCATGCCCTCGGCGCTTGCCGACAAACACGGTGATACCGATTCCCTTGTCGCGGTGCTGTTCGATCGTTTCCACCCGGCCGCGCCGGACGTTAACCGAGAAGCCCGTGTTCTCGGACACATCCACCGCAGCGTCGCTCGCGCCCAATTCGCGCGCGCGCCGCAGCATCGTCTCTGCCATCTCGCGAAGCCGCCGCTGATCGTGATCGAACATCATGGTCCCTTGTGAAGAGCGCGGTATCATAGCAACTGCCCCGGTCTGACTCTGCGCAAAGCCGCGCCCACCTCATGCGACGCTCCTCCGCGACTGGCGAGCCCCCAGTCTCCGACGCCCTTTCCGAACCACCCAGCAAATCGCAGCGCAAGCGAGACAGCCATGCGCTGCAGGTGCTTGGCGAGCGGTTGGTCGAACTATCCGACGAGCGGCTTTTGCAGCTGCCGGTCACCGAACGCATGATTGACGCTGTCCGGCTCGCCCGCGGGATTCGGGCGCGCGAGGGGCGCCGTCGGCAAATGCAGTTCATCGGCCGGCTGATGCGCGAAGCAGACTCTGACTCCATCCATCAGGCGCTGGAAGGCGATCGCCAGCAGCACCGCGCCGAAACCGCTCGCATGCATGCCGCCGAGCAGTGGCGAGAGCGCCTGCTGGGTGATCCCTCGGCCGTCCATATCTGGCTCGAGCGTTACCCCGGCACCCGTGCCGCGCTCCCCACCCTGCTCGATAAGGCCCGGGCGGAAGTGGCAACCGGTCAGCATGGCCGCCGATATCGCGAGTTGTTTCGGCTGGTGCGCGCCACGCTAGAGGCCCCCGAGCAATCCAACACCTCCGCATCCCCATGACCTCCCCCATTCGAATCGGACTCGTTTCCATCAGCGACCGGGCCTCAGCAGGCGTCTACCAGGATCAGGGTATTCCGTCACTGGAGCAGTGGCTCGGACAGGCCCTGACCACGCCCTGGGAAGCCGTGGTCCGACTCATTCCCGACGAGCGTCCAGTCATTGAGCAAACCCTCATCGAACTGGTCGACCAACAGGGCTGTGGTCTGGTCCTCACCACAGGTGGCACTGGACCGGCGGTGCGCGACGTCACGCCCGAAGCCACCCTTGCGATTGCCGACCGGGAGATGCCCGGTTTTGGCGAGCAGATGCGTCAGATCAGCCTCAATTTCGTGCCCACGGCGATCCTGTCGCGCCAGGTCGCGGTGATCCGTGGTCAGGCGCTGATCATTAATTTGCCGGGGCAACCCAAATCGATCCGCGAGACGCTGGAAGGGCTTCGCAACGCCGATGGCACGCAGAAAGTGCATGGCATTTTTGCTGCAGTTCCCTACTGTCTCGATCTGATTGGCGCCGCCCGTATCGAAACCAACGAGGCGGTGTGCAAGGCCTTTCGCCCGAAGAGCGCAGCTGCTAAACCTGCCGGCGGCTGAGTTCCAACTGGCCGCTGAGCGCCTGCCGGCAGGCGACTCTGTGGCAGGGTCAGCCCATCCGCCGGCGCGCGTCCATGACCCCAGCCACCCGCCTCAAGGCAACCAGCGTTCGCTCGAGCTGCGCCGCGTCAGAGGCCTCGATCGTGAACCGCATCAGCGCCTGCTGCTGACGGCTGAGGGTGTTGACCGCGGTGACATTCAGCCGATCCCTCGCAAACACATCGGATACGTCGCGTAGCAACCCCTGCCGGTCATTCGCGCGCAGCTCGATCTCAACGGGAAAACGGCGCTGATCGGACGCGCCACCCGCTTTGAGCGCGCGCGGATCCCAGCTGGTATCGATCACCCGCTCCGGTGCCTCCCGGGCCAGCCGGGAAAAGGTCGGACAATCGGTCCGGTGGACGGAAACGCCGCGTCCCCGCGTCACAAAACCTGACACGGGATCGGGAGGCAGCGGACGACAGCATCGGGCCAACTGGTTCATGAGTGAGTCCATGCCCACCACCAGCACCGACCCGGCGCGCTGCGGGCTTGCGCTGGTTGCGGGGCGAGTCAGCCGCTGCATCAGCTCGGGCTCGGTTGGCGCGGGCGCATCATCGACAGCGCCCCGTACCGCCTCTTCAAGCTGACGCGGACCGATCTCCTCACGCGCGACCGCCACAAACATCGCCATCGGATCGGGTTCGCCAAGCCTGCGCGCCAACTCCTCAAATGACAGGGCGGTGCTGCCCTCCCTCTGCAACACCCGCTCAATGCGCTCGCGCCCTCCCGCAGCATCGCGGGCCAGCTCGAGGGCGTTGAACCACTGACGCACCTTGCCGCGCGCGCGCGGGCTGGCCACATAGCCAAGCGAAGGATTCAGCCAGTCGCGCGACGGCCCCTCTGCACTGCCCTCCTTGGCTGCAACAATCTCAACGGTCTGACCGCTTTGGAGCGGCCGATTAAGCGGAATCAACTGACCATCGACCCTTGCGCCGCGGCAGCGGTGACCGAGACCGGTATGAACGTGATAAGCAAAATCGACTGCGGTCGACCCTGCGGGAAGCTCGATCACCCGTCCCTGAGGCGTGAGCGCATAGATCAACGCAAGCTCGGGCTGCGCGGCTTCGACCCCAGCGCCACCGAGCGCCTGGCCCACCTCGCGCTGCCAGGCAAGCAGCTGCCGCACCCAGTCGATGCTTCGCTCGACAGTAACCGACGGCGATACCGACCCGGTGCGCCCCGCCTCTTTGTAGCGCCAGTGCGAGGCCACCCCGTACTCCGCGAACCGGTGCATGTCGGCGGTGCGGATCTGAACCTCCAGAGGTAACCCGTCCTCGGCCACCACCACTGTATGGAGAGACCGGTAACCGTTCGGCTTGGGGCGCGCAATGTAGTCGTCATACTCGGAGGCGATCGGCGTCCAGAGGCTGTGCACCTGATCAAGCGCCTGATAGCAGTGGGCCACACTCTCTACGATCACCCGTAGACCACGCAGGTCCTGAATCGTATCGAGGTCACGCCGCTTGTTCTGCATCTTCAGATGAATGCTGTACAGATGCTTGGGCCGGCCACTCACCTGCGCGCTCAAGCCTTGCGCAGACAGCGCACTCGACAGTCGAGCCACCGCCGCTTTGACGAAGGCCTCGCGGGCTGTGCGCTTTTCCTCCAGCTGAGCGGCGAGCAACCGGTACGTCTCGGGCTCAAGAAAGCGAAAAGCGAGATCCTCCATCTCCCACTTGATCTGCCAGAGGCCAAGGCGATTCGCGAGTGGGGCCAGCACATCGAGGGTTTCGCGACTCACCGCACGATCTGGCACCTGACCGCTACGCGCGCAAAGTCGCAGCGTTTGGAGGCGGGAAGCAAGCGACAGCAGCACAACGCGGATGTCATCAGCCATCGCGAGCATCATGCGGCGAAGCATTTCATGCTGCGCCTGCGCTGCACTCGCCAAGCCGCCGCCAGCGCTCAGCCGCACCAGTTGCCGAATACGCTCAACCAGATGGGCGAGCACCGGATCGAAGTCCCTTGCAATCGCCGATACCGGCCAGAGCTCAGCGGGGCGGACAAGCCAGCCGGCAGCCTGCGCGGTTTCATCGACACCGAGGTCGGCGAGGATGGCCTCTACGCCCTCGGCATGTGCGATCACCGGTAAGCCATCGCTCAGGGCATCAGCCTTGATGAGCGCCCGCGCGAGCGCCCTCGCCCGCGAGAGAAGGCTCGCGTGCGCGGCGGCATCAGCGGCAACGTCGATGGACTGCGGCGCGCCTGGTTCAGGGCGTGTTGTCATACCGGAAACAGGATGCCACGTTCAGGCGTCAAGGTGGATGCGCCGGACTGGCATTAGACTCTCGGCCCATGCTGACACGTTGGTTCACTCGCCCCGCAAAAAAACCAGGCATCCACCGCGAGGTCTGGGAAGCGTGCGCTGCCCAAATGCCCTTCCTTGAGGCTTTCACGCCTGCGGCGCGCGAACGCCTGTTCGATCTCGCCGACGGGTTCGCGGCCCGAAAACAGTTCACGGGCACACATGGGTTTGCCATCACCGATGCCGTTCGCGCGGCAATCGCACTCCAGGCATGTCTGCCGGTCCTGCGGATGGGCCTTGGCCCCTACGATGATTTCGTTGAGATCATCGTCTATCCCGATCGTTTCATCACACCGCGATCGCACGTCGACGACAGCGGCGTGGTTCATGAGTCGGTTGAAGAGTTATCGGGCGAGACCATGCCCGGCGGGCCGGTGGTACTGGCATGGCCCGATGTGGACCCCGCCATGGGCGCGCCGGGGCTCTCGGTGGTCATTCATGAGTTTGTCCATAAGCTGGACATGATGGACGGTGAGGCGGACGGGATTCCGCCACTTCCTGCCGCTGCCCGCGCACGCTGGGCCCAGCGGATGGAGGCTGCCTACGAGCAGTTCTGCGAGATGCTCGAGGAGGTTGAAGCCGCCATTCCAATTGATGTCGACCCAGAGTCTGAGGCCGCCGATGCCTTCTACGCGCAGTTGCCGCTTGACGCCTACGCAGCCACCGATCTCGCTGAGTTTTTCGCCGTGGCGTCCGAGGCGTTTTTCACAATGCCCGAAACCATCGCCCACGCTTTCCCGGATCTTTACGCCATGTTCAGCCACTACTTCGGCTGGGAGGCCAACCCCGCTCGCCACGACGCGCTAAGCCCCTGACCGGCCTGATAGCGAATCGAACGTAGCGCAGCGTTCGCCCGGATAAATTGAGGGTCAGGATGGCGAGAGGCCGCACGCACCGGGTACCCAGATTTCGCGTTCTCCGCCAATTTGCAGAAAGCCGGGTGGACGGTCGGCTCTGATTGATTGGGGAGCCGACGAGTCGGTCGCGGCGGCGATCCCGGGCGGCACAGCGGCAAGCCCGGCCGGCAAATCATCGGCCCCGCCTGGCGCCCCTTGCGGCGGGTTTTGCCAACCATTCTCAGAAGCGACCGACATTGACAGACCCGCGCCCCCAAAGCGCTTTGCGCCCGCACCGCTGGGTGTGCGGGCCGAGAGACGCGCTGCCGATTGCATTCTTGCTTCGCCCACGACCTTCACAGGCAGGCGCGGAAGAACGCGGCCGCTGTGATCGAGACCGCTGAACTGGGCACATGCGGGGGTCTGGTCGCCACGGAGCCCGCGCTTTGACGCTGCACCATCCGGCCCGGCCGGGGCCGACTCAGCCGCCCTCGGTCCATCGAACCTGAGCGCGCCCAGATACGGGCGTTCGCCGGCTTCGCAGCCGCTCAATATCCGTGCGGCCCAGCTGATGAATCGCCCCGCGAGTGGGACATGCAGCGGTACTCCGACCGAGAGTTCCAATCTCAGAACGCCGGCTTCGCGAAAGGTTTGCCCTGAAGCCGGACCAACCGGCTCCGCCGTCGGCAAACCCGAGCCGGATGCACCGATTGAGCCAGAGGCGGCCGTACCGGCCGAAACCAAAGCGGATGCCATCGGCGCGAACTCCATGTCGCCACCGGTGCGACCCGCGACGGGCAGCGGCACCCCATGGCGTGATCGAAGCGCTGGATTGTCAAGGGGGATTTCTAGCGCAGCATCCGCTGCCACAGAGCGAACGCCCGCTGCGGCGGGGGTTCCCCAATCTGCAAAGCTTTCCCGGGTGGGCGACAACTGCCGCCAGGCGAGCCAGCCTTCGCGCACCGCGACGCCAAACCGAGCCGCCGAGGCAGGCAGAGCCGACGCGGGCCCTGTCAGATCGGTGTTGCTGACCCAAAGCGGTGTCAGGCCGGAAACAATTCCCCGTTCAATCGCCTCGGGCGCCGCATGACCGAGCGCCCCGGAACGCGCCCCCTCCCTCACGGCAAAGTCAATAATGGCGCGGGATTGCATGACCAAAGCCCACTGCCAGATCAGAAGTCCAAGCAGCAGCATGGCCGGTACCGCTACCAGGAATTCAACTGCACCAGCTCCATTTTGCGGCGCGCGCGATCGGCCACGGTCAAGGCCACCCGGCGTGCGTACCGCCGAATCCCGCGACCAACGACCGTGAGCTGGACCGAGCATGGGGGATACAACGCTCATCGCCCGGTCAGTCCCCGGATCATTTCAACACCCGCAGCCGGGCCCGAGGAGACCGTTGTGGGCGGGTGCTTAGCGCTCAAGGTATCAACCATCAGCACCGACTCAGCGGCACGTGCACCGATTGGTAACGGCGTCGATATCGCCGAAACGGATACTGGTGTTGCCAACTGCTTGTCGGTCGCCGCTACCGACAAGGATCGGGGCGCGATCGAGGATCTCGGCGGCGAGCCCTCGCCCCCCGACCCGATCACCGCCCGCAGCGCAGCCTCGATTCGCTGGCGATGCGCGGCGGCCACCGGGTTGCTGTCTGCTGGGCCCAGCGCATCAAGCGCCTGTCTGGCCTGCTCAATGCCCAGGATCGCCAGGTTTGCACTGGCCTTGGACAATACGTCGGCCGATTCGGGATCCGGCGAGCGCGCCTGCGCGAGCCGCTTCGAGGAAAGGTCTGAGGCGCGCCGATAAGCGAGCGCCGCCTCATCGCGCCGGTCGAGCCGGTGAAGCGCGTTAGCCTGCCGGAGCCAAGCGCGGGCATGATGGGGTTGGTCCGCCAGCACCGCTTCGAGAAGCTGAATGGTTTCCTGATAGCGCGATTCGGAATACGCCCGCTCAGACTCTCCGAGCACATGTTCGACTGCCTCCGGGCTGGTGATCTGCGGGCCCCGACCACCACCGGGCGATCCGCTGTTCGGCGCCACGGACACCCCATCAGGGCGGGGTCCCGAGCAGTGCGCGCCGGCAGCCACAGCAGCGGGCGGCGCGAGGGCACTGCCCAGCCCCGCCCCGATCGCCGCACCGCTCGTCGTCCCGGTGGCTGCGGCAATCTGCTCGCGTACCGATAGTGCTGCGGGTCCGAACATCGCCTGGCAGGCTCGAAGACGGGCCTCCGGCGTACCCCGCCATTCTCCATCGGGATCGATCGAAGCGCACCCACCGAGAAGAATGAGCGAGAGTGCCAGCCCCGCCCGCAGCGCACCAACATGGCGTAAGTGATTCATGATGGGAACTCCCTCTCGGTGAATTCAATGCAAAGCGTGGCCGGACCGAACGCCACCGTGACGCCGGGTCGGAGAATAAGTTGAGCAGCCGCACCTGCAGCGAGTTCGAGGACGTGCGCAGCGTCCGGGCATCGAAGCACCCGGCCGGGCCGAACACAGTTGTAGATGTTGATCACAACGCCGTGCGCTGACAGGAACACAACGTCAATCGGCATCCGCATGCCGATGGTGTGAATCGCTGCGCAGTGTTCGATGAGAAAGGCCTCGTCATACCCCATTCGACTGCGCCCAAGCAGACCGACAAGGCGCCCAAGAAACCCGCGCGCACGCCGCAGATGGAGACGTGTCAGCGGTACTTCGGCTTTCACTGCCATCTGCCCACCTCACTGAACATGCGGCTGATGACGGGATACAGCACCACTGCAAGCGTCCCAGGAAAAATGAACACCACCAGGGGAAACAAAACACGGACGGGTGCCTGCGCCGCGCGGTGTTCGGCCCGCGTAAAGCGGTCGGTTCGCTGCTGCTCGGCTTGGGCGCGCAGCGTCTGAACAATGGTGCCTCCGTCGCGCTGAGCGGCTGACACCGCGAGCGTGAACTGAGTGACAGCGGCGAGCTCGAGCCGCGCCGCCAACGTGCGGAGTGCCTCGTCTCGGGGCATTCCGGCCTTCACATCACGCATCAGCCGCCGACATTCATCGCGTAACGCCCCCGCTGGCAAGCGCTCGACCGCCTGTGGCAGGGCTGCTGCAAGAGGCAACCCCGATTCGACCGACATGGCAAGCAGATCGATCAGGAATGGCAACTGCCTGAGAAGGCTTTCGCCTCGCCGGACCACCGACTCGCGCAGCCAGATCAAAGGCCAGGCAATCGCCAAGGCCAACACAACCGGCAATGTCCAACCGGGGATCGATATGCCCAAGCTACCCAAAGAGAGCGTAATCGAACCTGCGAGGCCGGCCGCCAGACACTGAGCGGCGATCATATGCTGCGGGGCGATCACCTGATCCAGGCCCGCTCGGGCCAGACGTTGCTGGATCGATCGAAACAGTCGCACTGACATTACAGGGCGAATCACTGCGCCGAGTGCGAGCAAGAGCGGCCATGCAGCGCGCCAGGCCAGGGGCAGACGTTCACGCCGGGCGGTCGGGTCAGTGGGCAGTTGTCGAATCACCTCTGCGATAAAAATGACGACCAACACCGCCGAGCACGCGAACAGAAGAAGGAGCGGGGCAGGTATGGCGCTCATGGCTACACCTCGATCGTCACAATTCGTCGCACCAGGCGGAATCCGACCACCTGGGCGACCAACACCGCAACCAGCACGATGCGACCGCCACGCGTCATCGTGATTTCGGCGAATGATGGTGGGTCGACCAGCGCCAGCAAGGCCAGCACCAGCGCCGGCAGCAGCGCCATGATCCAGGCCTGAAGGCGGCCCTGGGCTGTGAGCGCGCGGATTCGTGATTCGAGTGCCAGCCGCTTCCGAACGGAATCAGCCAGCGATTCAAGCGTTCGCGCAAGCGGCCCGCCCGTCTCGGCACCGACCCGGATGGCTGTGGCCATCAGCGTAGCTTCTTCCGCCGCCGCGCGCCGCTCAAACGCCGCGAGCGCATCGGCAAGCGAGGTTCCCAATTTCAGATCACCCAGCAACCACTCGAGGTGCTGCCGGGCAGGCGCGGGGCTGACGCCCGCCGTTCGCGATAGAGCCACCGACAACCCGCTTCCCGAGCGAAGCGCACCGGCGATCAGCATCAGCATGTCAGGAATCTGTCGGCGCAGCTTCTGCCGCCGAAGGTGTTGCAGCCTCACAATGGCAAAGTGAGGCAGTGTCATGGCGAGCAGTGCCGCCAGCCCGACCATCATGGGATTCCAGGTGATGATCGCAGCCAACACTGCGACAGTAAGTGCACCCACGCACTGGAGCATCCAGAGTTTGGCCGGGTTGATCGTAATGAAGAGATCGCGCAGCTGCCGCTCGACTCGGCGGTTGAAACCCGCGCGCTGCTGCCCGAATAGGGCTGTCCCAAGCGCGGCAATGACAGCAAAGAGGGCAAGCGCCGATGCCACCACTGCGATCATCAGGAAGGTGTGTGCACTCATGCTGCCGATCCGAATAAATCGAGGACGCCGGCGGATCGTACGTTCAGGTTTCCGTC
>JALREG010000189.1 GCA_023253905.1 Burkholderiaceae bacterium | reverse complement strand
GATGGTCAACGAGCACGCGTATGTCATGTCCATCGAGAAGCTGCTGGGCATCGAGGTACCGCTTCGCGCGCAGTACATCCGGGTGATGTTTGATGAAATCACCCGAATCCTCAATCACCTGCTCTGGATCGGTGCGCATGGCCTCGACGTGGGCGCCATGGCGGTCTTTCTCTACGCCTTCCGCGAGCGTGAAGACCTGATGGACTGCTATGAAGCGGTATCGGGAGCGCGCATGCACGCGGCCTACTATCGGCCGGGTGGCGTCTACCGTGATCTGCCCGATGTCATGCCCAAGCATCTGGCGAGCAAGGTTCGCAATGAGGCGGCCATCAAGGCGCTTAACCGCAGCCGTGAAGGCTCGCTCCTCGATTTCATCGAAGACTTCACCAACCGGTTCCCCGGCTATGTCGATGAGTATGAAACGTTGCTCACCGACAATCGCATCTGGAAACAGCGGCTGGTGGGCGTGGGCGTGGTCGATCCCGACCGAGCCAAGGCGCTTGGCTTTACCGGCCCCATGCTGAGGGGGTCGGGTGTGGAATGGGATCTGCGCAAAAAGCAGCCCTATGAGGTCTACGACCTGCTTGACTTCGACATCCCGGTGGGACGAAACGGCGATTGCTACGACCGTTACCTGGTGCGGGTCGAGGAAATGCGGCAGAGCAACCGCATCATCCGGCAGTGTATCGAGTGGCTGCGTAACCACCCGGGCCCGGTCATGACCGATAACCACAAGGTGGCACCGCCCTCGCGGGTCGACATGAAGTCAAACATGGAAGAACTCATCCATCACTTCAAGCTCTTCACCGAAGGCATGCATGTGCCCGAGGGCGAGGCTTACGCTGCGGTGGAACATCCAAAGGGCGAGTTCGGCATCTACCTGGTATCGGATGGCGCCAACAAGCCCTATCGGCTGAAGATTCGTGCCCCGGGGTTTGTTCACCTCCAGGCGCTAGATGAAATGGCTCGCGGTCACATGATTGCCGACGTCGTCACCATCATCGGTACGCAGGACATTGTTTTCGGGGAGATCGACCGATGAGCGCGGTTTCGCTGCTGTCCGCCGAGGCCCGGGCCCGCATCGACCGTGAGGTGCGCAAATATCCGGCCGACCAGAAGCAGTCGGCAGTCATGGCGGCGCTTGCCATCGCGCAGGACGAACACGGGTGGGTGTCGCCCGAGGTGATCGAAGCGGTCGCTGTGGTGCTCGAGATGCCGCCGATTGCGGTGCATGAAGTGGCCACGTTCTACAACATGTACGACACGCGGCCGGTGGGCAAGTTCAAGCTTGCCATCTGCACCTGCCTGCCGTGCGCGTTGCGCGATGGCGCCAAGGCGGGCGAATACCTTAAAGAACGGCTGGGCATCAACTACGGTGAAACCACCGCGGATGGCCTGTTCACGCTCAAGGAAAGCGAGTGCCAGGGCGCGTGTGGCGATGCGCCCGTGCTGCTCGTCAACAACAAACGGATGTGCAGTTTCATGGACAACGCAAAGCTCGATGCGCTGATCGGTGAACTGAAGGCAAAGGGCTGAGGAAAAGGCCATGGGAGCCAAAGACCTGTTGATCGATGCCCGTGCCCAGGAATCCTGTTTCCATGGCCGGCACATCAAGCCGCAGATTCTCGCGGGGCTCACCTCGCCTGACGGCTGGCGGCTGAAAGACTATGAACAGCGCGACGGCTATAAAGCCTTGCGCCGTATTCTCACTGAGGGGCTGACCCCCGAACAGGTCATCGCCGAGGTCAAAGCCTCGGGGCTGCGCGGGCGGGGCGGGGCGGGCTTTCCCACCGGGCTCAAATGGAGCTTCATGCCCAAGCAGTACACCGGTCCGAAATACCTGGTGTGCAACTCCGACGAGGGTGAGCCCGGCACCTTCAAAGACCGCGACATCCTGCGCTACAACCCGCACATCGTGATCGAAGGCATGGCGATCGCCGCCTATGCGATGGGCATCGCGGTCGGCTACAACTACATCCACGGCGAGATCTGGCACGCCTATGAGCGCTTCGAGGAGGCGCTCGAGGAAGCGCGTGCCGCAGGTTACCTGGGAGACAACATCCTGGGCTCGGACTTCTCGTTCCAGTTGCACGCAT
>JALREG010000182.1 GCA_023253905.1 Burkholderiaceae bacterium | reverse complement strand
GCCCGATCCAGCAGACGGTCGAAGTGGCAGTGGTCGTAAAGCGTGCCGTTGGCGGTGCGGTAGGGAAACGCATCCGGCGAAATGAAATTCTTTCGCCGGAGCGCAATCCGGTCAAAGCCGTGCTCGCGCGCCGCGTGATCGATGAGCGCTTCGATGGCATAGGCAATATCGGGCCGTCCCGCCCCCCTGTAAGCCGAGACCGGTACGGTGTTGGTGTAGGCCAGACGCGAACTCATGTGGAGCGCAGGCACCCGGTAAGCACCTCCCATCGAGACCGACAGATTGCGTGTCCCGACCAGCGTGCCGGCAAACACGACATACGCTCCCAGATCGACTGTGTCCTCGAACCGGAACGCCAGGAAATTGCCGTCGCGGTCGAGCGCGATCTGACCATCGAGCGTGAGCGCGCGACCATGCCAGTCACTCAGAAAAACCTCCGAGCGTGTACCCAGCCAGCGGACCGGTCGATTGAGCCGCCGGGCCGACAGCACTGCAAGCACATGCTCGGAATAGGGGCTGGCACGCAAACCGAATGAGCCCCCCACGTCCTGGCTCACGATATCGCGTTGCTCCGGCGAGAGTCCGGTGGCTGCGCACATCTGCTTCGTCATGCTGGGTACGCCCTGCGTGGGCGCGTAGAGCCGGGTGCAGCCGGTGTCGGGGTCATGAACCGCGAGCACCGCGCGTGGCTCCATCGGTGCACCGATCAGCCGCTGGCTCACGATTTTCAGCCGACTGATGTGCGCCGCGCGCGCAAAGGCTGCCTCCACCGGTGCACGATCGCCGGCCTCAAACTGAACCGACAAATTGCCTGGCACATCAGGATGCAGCGCCGGAGCCCCCGGCGAGACCGCCTGATCGAAGTCGGCCACCACCGGCAACTCCTCATAGTCGATCTCGGCAAGGTCGGCTGCCTCGCAGGCTTGCTCAGCAGAGTCGGCCACCACCCAGGCAATCGGCTGTCCAACGAAGTGCACGCGATCGCGCGCAAGCACGGGCATCAGCACCACGCGCTGCGGTTCACCGTCGGGTGAACTCACCGCCATCAAGTTAGGGAGCGCCTTCTCGCCATCAGACTCGATTTCGGCAGCGGTGAGCACCAGACGCACGCCGGGTGCCGCCCGCGCCGCGGCGAGGTCGCAGCGTAGGATCCGGGCGTGCGCGTGCGGCGACCGAATGACGAACGCATGCAGCATGCCGGGCGCCGTGTGGTCAGCAGTGAATCGACCCGCGCCGGTGATCAACCGATGGTCTTCGCGGCGCGCATATCGGACCGGGGAAGCGGCGAGCGACGGGGTTGCGGTGACGGACGCAGGCGGTGTCGGATTCGACAAGGGACACTCCGTTAGAGAACAGTAAAATCGTGATTGCGGAGGCGAACTTAACAGGTTTGGCTGAGCACCGCGATAGCCGCACCCGAGCATCGGCGGGCCCGGATGGGTGCGGTAATTCACCGGTTGGACATCGCCCTGATTTATCAATGGGATTGTTTCCCATATACTCGCCGGCATGATTTTTCGGCGTGCGGTCTCGTCCGCGTCCGGTGCCTCCGATCTTGAGAGAACCATGAAGCCTACAGTTCCTCTTTCCGCGACCCGCAGGATCGCGGCCTTCACGCTCACCGCGTCACTGACCCTCATCCTCGCTGCCTGCGGCGGTTCGGGTCCCGGTGGCGGTGCAAGCCCCGTCTCGGCAGACAGCAATGCGGTCGTCGCCGCGCAGATTGATGAGATCCGACCGGCCGACGAAACGGAAAGCGTGGGCGTATTCGTCGAACTCGATGGCAACGCGCCGGTCGCAGCAGCGGCGGTGGGCGACAGCGACGCCCGGCGCGCCTGGTTGCAGCAGCGCTTTCTCACCGATCTCGGTGCCGCCGCCACAGGCCCGGTTGCAGGCGCCGTCACCAGCGGCTGTTCGAGCGGCGATCTGCAGTCCCGCTTATCGAACGCCAGGCGCCCAGCCGCGGGCAACACAGTCCGAATCGAACTCAACTCATGCGAACTCAACCTGCTCCCCAGGATGCCCATGGTGCGCGGCGTTCATGTCGATCGCCTGCTGACGACGCAGGCCGCAACCGATGCCACGGCGCTTCAGCAGGCGGTGGTTCAGTCGTTTGACGGACAGACAGCGTGGCCCTCCATTGCAGGGCAGTCGCTCGCGGGCGGCGGGCGCGTCATTGCAGTGCTCGATACCGGCGTGGAAGACCGTCATCCGGCGCTGGGTAGCACCAGGGTGCTGCCCGGCGCATGCTTTTCTACCGCAGCCAACGGCGGCACCGGATTCTGTCCCAACGGAACAAGTGTCGATACGGTCTCCAGCACAGCCGGACGCAGCTGCGTCGATCGGTTCACCAGCCGCAGCGCCGGACTCAACGCAGGCTGCGGCCATGGCACCAGCATGGCCGCGGTCGCTGCGATGGACTACAGCGCAGTAGCCGCGAACCGTGGCGGCGTTGCGCGCGCGGCAAGCATCCTTCCGGTCCAGGTCTTCAATGCCGATTCACGCGGCGCAATCAGCGCAAGCTCGGGCGATCTGCTCGCTGCCATCGAATGGGTGACAGAGCAGGCGCGCCAGCGTCGCGCCTCTGGCCAACCGCCGATCGCAGCGCTCAACATGAGCCTGGGCGCAGGCGCCTACTCAGCCGCCTGCGATAGCGACTACCTCGGTGGGCTATTCCGTTCGGCCTTCGAACGGCTTCGCGCCCAGGGCGTAATCCCGGTGGTCGCTGCGGGGAACGGCGGCACCATCGGGGCCATCTCGTTTCCCGCTTGTGTCAGTAATGCGCTGCCGGTGGCGGCCGCCCGGCTCGACTACTCCCGCCTCGCCTCCTACAGCAACTTCAGCAGCCAGGTAAAACTGGTGGCGATCGGCGGCGACACGGTGGGCACCTACCGAACCCCGGTGCCGTGCAGCAGTGTGTCATCGACCGACTGCTGGGCTGCGACCATGGGAACCTCGCCCGCTACGGCGATGGTGTCTGGCGCGGTGGCCGCGCTTCATGCCCTGCAGGCCACGCCCGATACGGCCGCCCTGCAATCGGCGCTCACCGCCAACCTCACCGCCAACGACAGCCGCGCCAAAGCGCTCACGGTGGCAGGGCTGACTGTGCCCGCCCTGCGCCTTACCCCCAGCGCCGAACGGCTGGCGGGCGCCGTAGCCACCGCACCCGGCGGATCATCGAGCAGTGGCGGCTCAAGTAGTGGCACTGGCACAGGCACCTCTGGCGGCAGTAGCAGTGGCACCGGGGGCAGTGGCACCGGGGGCAGCGGAACAGGCGACACCGGCAGCAGCGACGGCGTGGAAGTGATCGTCAAGCGCTCAACCCGCATCTGCGTTTACTGGGGCGCCCAATATTCCGGGCTATCGTCTTGCGCCATTGCGCGACTCGACGCCGATGACAGCCCCATCCTCTACAGCTACCTGGGGCCGGTACGCTCGGTGAGCATCCGTGACGCCGACACGAACCAACCGGTGGCTGGGCGCGTTCGCGTCACCCTCTACGCGAGCTTCCGCGTGCTCAGCGATATATCGGTTACAAAGGACACGCCGAATATTTCGGGCGGCCCGTTCAACGCCTTCGTGCGCAGCATTCAGGTGACACCACTGCAATAGCCGCGTGGCGTCAGGTGACGGCGTGCCGCAAGGCGAACTGCGGCGCGCGCCACTCGCTGCTCGCCATGACCGCCTGAAGGTGGTCAGCCGCGCGCCACACATCAGCAAACCCCACATAAAGCGGCGTAAAGCCAAAGCGCAGGATGTCGGGGTGCCCGCTCGCGTCACCCGCACGGAAGTCACCGATGACGCCGCGCGCGATCAGCGCCTGAATGATTTCATAAGCGCCTTCGCTTCGCGTGAGGCTCACCTGTGAACCCCGCGCAGCGTGCTCACGGGGCGTGGCCAAACCCAAGCCATGCGCGGCCAGCAATGGTTCAACGCGCCGAATGAAAAGTTCGGTGAGCGCGAGCGACTTGGCGCGGAGCGCCGTGATGCCCCCCAGCGGCTCGGCCGCGAGCACAGTGTTCACCCCTTCGTCGAGTGCAACCAGGCTGAGGATGGGTTGCGAGCCACACTGGTAGCGGAGGATACCTGGCGCTGGACGATAGCCCGGCGTGAAGGCGAACGGCGCTGCGTGCCCCCACCACCCTGAAAGCGGCTGAAGCGCACGGTTGGCATGCCGCGGATGGACCCATACAAAGCCCGGAGCGCCGGGTCCGCCATTCAGGTATTTGTATCCACAGCCGACCGCGAAGTCGGCGTTGGCCGCATGCAGATCCACCGGCACCGCCCCTGCGCTGTGCGCGAGATCCCAGATCACCAACGCGCCGGCCGCCTGCGCACAGCGTGTGAGCGCGGCCATGTCGTGCATGGCGCCGGTTCGATAATTGACGTGAGTGAGCATGACCACATCGACCCCGGCTGCAAGGGCAGCGTTGAGCCCGGCAGACTCCACCGAGCGGAGCGAGGCACCCCGCTCACGGCACGCCCCTTCGGCGATGTAGAGATCGGTGGGGAAGTTGCCCCCTTCACTCAATACGGTGAGCGGCCCCGCGCGTCGCGCCGACGCAAGATCGAGCGCCGCGCACAAGACCTTGTAGAGGTTGATGGAGGTGCCATCCACCGCCAGCACCTCACCCTCCCCCGCGCCAATCAGACGCGCGATCCGGTCACCCACGCGCTGCGACAGTTCAAACCACCCTGCTTCGTTCCAGCTGCGAATCAGGCCCTGACCCCACTGCCGGGTGACCGCATCGTTGACTCGTGCCGCGGTCGCCCGCGGCAGGGCGCCCAGGGAATTGCCATCGAGGTAGATGATTCCCTCGGGCAGGGTGAACTGCTCGCTCAAGGCGCGAAGCGGGTCGTGATGGTCGAGCGCCAGGCAGTCGTTCAGGCTGTCCGGCAGGCCTGCGTAAGGATGCGTAGTCATGTTTGCATGGTAACGGCTGGCAATGGGCCCTGTCAGCCCGCCCGCGGTGCGCGACGGCTCGTTGGCTCACCTGACAGCAGATGCTCGCGAAACGCAGCCGCAATCGGCGACACCTGGCGCGCGCGAGGGTGCACGACATGCCAGGATGAACTGACGGGAAAACCTTCAACCTGAAGCACCGCAACACCGTCTTCGCGCTCGCGCCCGTGAAGGGTGTGCCGCGACACCACGCCCAGCCCCAATCCGCCCGCCACCGCTTCCTTGACGGCTTCGTTACTGCCGAGCTCCAGCCGCACGCGCGGCCGGAAACCCCGACGACGGAAATATCGATCAACCGCCATGCGGGTGCCCGATCCAGGCTCCCGGAGGATGAACCGCTGTGAGGACAGTGTTGCGAGCGCGAGGGGCCCCGCACCGCGGAGCAGCGGATCGCCTGTAGCCGCAATCAGGACCAGGGGATTGGCCATGAAGATCTGATCGTCGAGCTCGATGTCTTCGGGCGGCATGGACATGACATAGAGGTCGTCCAGTCCCTCGCGCAGGCGCCTCATCACGCCGTCCCGGTTTTGCACCTCGAGAGAAACCTCAATTTCAGGATACCGGCGGCAAAAAGACCCCACCAGGCGGGGGACGAAATATTCGGCAGTGCTCACGATAGCGACCCGCAGACGCCCCCGCCTGAGTCCTTTCATGGCATCGATTCGCTGCGCGAACTGATCCCATTCCTCCGCCACGAGGCGAACGGTACGCGCGAGCTCAAGGCCAGCCTCGGTCAGCCTGACCTTTCGGGAGATGACCTCGTAGAGCGGCATGCCAACGGTGCTCGTGATCTCGCGCAACTGCATCGAGGCAGTGGGTTGGGTGATATGCATGAGGCGCGCGGCCGCACTCACGCTACCGGTTTGCGCAAGCGCAAGAAAAAGCCGTGTCTGACGAGGGGTGAGCGTATTCATATATCGATATTTACTGATGCATAAGTATATAAATATCAATTTTACAAGGTAATTAATCTTTGACGAAAATCGCAGGCGAGGTTAAACACCATGCCCGCACTCCTCGATCCTGCCATCCACAGGGAGTTCTGTTGTGGTCGGCTGGTGCACAGCCATAAAGATCGTCTTCGGCGCCAATCCCCAGCGCGTCGAGGCCCCCGTCACCGGTGGAACCGAATTGCTGGGTCTTTTCTTCCCTAACTACCGCCTGTTTGTCGTAAAAGATTTATAGCGTGATTGAGCAGCTCGTCGTAGAACCCAATCCAACCCTTCGCATGTTCGCGTGCTGTCCGTTGTTGCTGTGCTGTATATGGGCGAGGATGCAGCGGTAGGTG
>JALREG010000181.1 GCA_023253905.1 Burkholderiaceae bacterium | reverse complement strand
ACTCGCGCGAGACCATCTTTACCTGGGCGATTCGCCCAATGACGCGCCGATGTTCGGATTTTTCGAGCGCTCCATTGGGGTGGCCAATGTGCTCGACTATGGCGGCCGCATCGATCCGATGCCTGCCTTCGTCAGCCGGGAGCGTTCGGCTGCGGGCTTTGCCGAGGCACTCACCCACGTGAGCGGTGCCGCCCCGAACTGGTCGCGCGCCTAGCCTGACAGGGTTTGCCCGGATATTGCGCGCGCGGCCCCGGATCGTGCGACACTTCCGCCCTTCGTCAAGCCCCCCGTCCAGCCTTCACAGGAGATTCGACATGATCCGTCGTCTGCTCGGCGCCGCGCTCGCGATCGCGCTCGCAGTGCCCGCTTCAGTTTCGCTCGCCCAGGACAAGCTCACCGCGCTGCATTCATTTCCCGCCAACTGGGTGTATTCACGGAGCTTTCTCAACTTCGTGAAAAAAGTGAACGACGAGGGCAAGGGTATTGTCGAGATCACCGTTCGCGGCGGCCCCGAGGCCATGGGCATGTTCGAGCAGCCCAACGCCGTGCGCAATGGCGTGGTCGACATGGTCTACACGCCCTGCGCTTTCTACGCAGCCGCCGTTCCCGAGTGCGACGCGGTGTCGGCCTCGTCCATCGATGGTCCCACCTCGCGCAAGAGCGGCGCCTACGACGCCCTGAACGAAGCCCATATGAAACGCATGGGCGTGCATTACCTGGGCTGGTTTGATAGCGGCATTCGCTTTCACCTCTGGTCAACCAAGGAAATGAAGACCGACGCGCAGGGTAACCTCGATGTGAAGGGCTTCAAGGTACGCGGCAACCCCATCTATAACGCCTTCCTCACCAATTTCCTGGGCGCGCAGGTGTTGAATATGCCCTCCACCGACATCTATACCGCGCTCGAGCGCGGCACGATCGAAATCACCGGCTGGACCGAGATCGGCATCATGGATGCCAACTGGGACAAGCACCTCAAGTTCCGGCTCGATCCGAAGTTCTTCTCCACCGACCTCGGCGTGATCATCAACGCGAAAAAATGGGCGTCGCTCCAGCCCAGGACGCGCGAGTTCCTCACCAGGATGGCGATCGAGCACGAGGTGGCGAGCATTGCCGATATGCAGCAGATCCGCGATCGCGAAATCGCTGAGCTGGATAAGCGCGGCGTCAAAACCTTCGCGCTTGGCGCAGAGGCTGGCAAGCGCTTCATCGCCGGTGCGAGCGCTGCGGCCCATGCCCGCATGAAGGAGCGGATGGACAAGGCGGGCGTGCCCAACGATTTCGAAAAGGTCGTCAAACTGTTTACGCCCTGATTTCAGCGGTCCTTGCCAGACGATGGCGCGTGACGAGCATCACGCTGCCATCGTCGATGAATCGACCTGACCCGGGCCCTGACCTCAACCGCGCCCCGACCTGCGAACGCCGGCCGTGAACCTGATCGCCCGACTCCACACGCTTCTCATCCGCGCCATGGCGGTCGCTGCCGCGCTTCTGATGGTGGCGGTCATGATCACCATCTGTCTCGATGTGCTGATCCGCAATCTCGATCGCCAGCCGTCGGCTCACTTCTTTACCTTCAGCGAGTACGCGCTGCTGCTCATTCCCTGTCTGGGGGCGCCCTGGCTGGTTCGCGAGAAGGGCCATGTGTACGTGGAACTGCTGCTGATGAATCTGAGCCGCCCGGCCCGGCAGTGGCTGACCCGTCTGATCGGTCTGATCTGCGTAGTCATCTGCCTCACCATGGCCTGGTACGGGTTCGAGGTCACGATGCTCGATTGGGTTCAGAACAACAAGGATGTGCGTTCATTCGACGCACCGCGCTGGGCAATCGTCATGTGGATTCCGATCTCGTTCCTCTTCATGGGGCTTGAGTTCGTACGCTACCTGTGGAGAGACGAGTCCCCGCTTGCCGCGCTGGCGAGCGAAAGCGGCGGAGCCTCGCACTGATGGACTGGGTCTGGCCCGCCATTGTGCTGTTCGGCGCATCGGTTGCGCTGATGCTGGTCGGCATACCGGTGGCGATCGC
>JALREG010000082.1 GCA_023253905.1 Burkholderiaceae bacterium | reverse complement strand
GCCTGCGAATTGCCGGAACGGCCGAACTGAACGGCTACGACCGCGATCTGAACCGTGTTCGCTGCGAAGCGATTGTTCGCAGGGTAGAGGAGCTTTTCCCGGGCGCCGGTGACAGCGAACGCGCCCAGTTCTGGACCGGGCTCCGACCCGCCACGCCAAGCAACGTACCGATCATCGGCCGATCAAAAGTGGGCAAGCTCTTTCTCAACACCGGCCACGGGACACTTGGCTGGACCCACGCCTGCGGCTCAGGCAAGAGCATTGCTCACATTGTGAGCGGAATGCAGCCCGAGGTCGACTTCGCGTTCGTGGGTCTCGAGCGCCGCGCGCCGGGCATTGGCGACATGGCGACTGCCTGACCCCGCCGCATCGCCTGCGCGGGCGATGCGGCGCGATACGAAGGTAGTCGCGCCGCAATAAACCATGTGCTCCGCACCCTTGGCTGGCACTGGCAAAATACGCGCCAGGCTTTCAAGGACTCCTGAATGACTACCTCGGTCGATTCCCCTCGCCCGTCCCCCAACACGCTTCACATCACCGAAGGCGATCTGCGCACGCTTGGTATTCAAGCGTTCATGGGTCTGGGTCTGACTGAGGCCGATGCCCAGGACGTCTGCACCATCCTTCTTCTTGCCGATCTGTTCGGTCTCGCCACACATGGCTTCAGCCGGGTCGAGTCGTACGGGGAGCGCCTTCTGAGCGGAGGCATCCGCGCACGCCCCGAGATTCAGGCCGAGCGTCTCGCTCCCTCGCTGATCGCCGTTGATGGTGACAACGGAGTCGGTCCGCTGGTGGGCATGCACGCTCTGCGCGAAGCGATGCGTGCAGCCCGAGAAAACGGGATGGCGATGGCCCTGGCCCGCAGCAGCAACCATTTCGGCCCGATCTCGCCCTACTCACTGATCGCAGCCGAGGCAGGGTTCGCCTCGATCATCGGCAGTAACGCCACCACAACCATCGCCCCCTGGGGTGGAACCGACGCGCGCCTGGGCAACAGCCCGCTTGGCTTTGGCGCGCCGAATCCGGGCGGCCAGCCCTTCCTGCTTGATATGGCGATGAGCGTGGTGGCGCGCGCTAAGATCCGCAGCGCTGAGAAGCGTGGTGAAGCCATACCCGAGACCTGGGCCACCGACGCGGGCGGACTTCCGACGACCGACCCGAGAGCCGCACTCGATGGGTTTTTATTGCCGATAGGCGGGCACAAGGGTTACGGCCTGGCGCTGATGGTGGATATGCTGGCAGGATTGTTCTCCAATGCTGCCTATCTGACCCGTGTGAAGTCCTGGGTCGATTCTCCCGATGAACCCCAGAACCTCGGCCACTTTTTTATCCTCATCGACACCACGCGTCTGGGATCGACGTCATGGCTTGCCGAGCGCATGCGTGACTTTGCACAGATCCTTCACGACAGCCCGCCCGCGCGGGTCGAAGCGCCTGTCATCGTCCCCGGCGAGATCGAGTTGGGCAAGATGGCCGCGCAACGGCGAGACGGGCTGCGCATGCCGCGCGACGTCATCGAACTGATGCAGGCCCATGCCGCTCGCCTCGCCCCACCAAAGTAGTTTCCCAAGAAAACCGTTCGGAAAATTCCCCATGACTCAAGCCCTCCCCTCCAAGACCACTGGCTTCCTGCTAGGCGCCGCGATGTTCGCGCTCGGCCTGGGCCTCGCCGAAGACGCCCGGTCGCAGGCGTATCCGTCCAAGCCGATTCGTGTGGTGGTGCCCTACCCTGCCGGCGGCAATGCCGACATCACCGCTCGGCTGGTTGCCCGGCGGATGTCCGAGAGCATGAACACCCCGTTCGTGATCGAAAACCGTGGCGGCGCGAATGGCGGCATCGGCACCGAGGGGGTCGCGAAGGCTCAACCTGATGGTTATACGCTGCTGGCTGCAGCGAGCGGCCCGATCGTAATTAATCCGGTGCTCCTGAAAAAGGTTGCCTACGACCCGCAGAAAGACCTCTCCCCGATCAGCCAGATCCTCACGTTTCAGTATGTCCTCGTCACGCAGGCGGCTTCGCCGATCAAGTCGCTCGACGATCTGATCGCACAGGCCAAAGCCAAACCCGGATCACTCAGCTACGGCTCCACCGGCATCGGCGGGGGCGGGCATCTCGCGGGCGAGCTTCTCGCGATGATGAGCAACACTCGGCTCACCCATGTTCCCTACAAGGGCAGCGCTCCCGCGCTCGCGGATCTGCTGGGCGGCCATCTGGCTTTCACCTATGACACGGTCATCACCGCGACACCCCTGATCGAAGCAGGGCAGCTCCGTGCATTCGCCGTTTCCGGTGCAAAGCGTGCAGGGTCCCTACCCAAGATTCCAACCATGCAGGAGCTTGGCTTCAAAGGATTTGAGGTCACGCAGTTCGTAGGCTTGTTTGCACCCGCCGGAACCGATCCAGCCATCATCTCCCGGCTCCACCAGGAGGTGGTGAAGGCTATTCGAAGCGAAGAGGTCATTCAAAAGATCGCGGTTCAGGGCGGCAACGAACTGGTGGGTAACACGCCGGCCGAATTTTCAGCACTGATCCGACGTGAGCTCGAGATGTATGACAAGCTCATCAAGGGCGCAAACATCCAGGCACCTTGATTGAGACGGTACCGTCATGAATTTTTCCCTCAGTAACGAACAGAAGATGCTGATTGAGACGGTGCGCCGCTTCATCGCCGAAGAGTGTGCGCCACTGGAAGATGAAGTCGACGCAACGGGGTTTCTTCACCCCGACCAAGCGCGCGTACTTTTTGAACGTGCCCGATCGCTTGGACTTTTTGGCATGAACATGCCAACGGAATTCGGTGGTGGCGGCCTATCTCACCTCGATCGAATTCTGTGTGAAGAGCAGTTCGGGCACACCAGCGACATTCTCATTCGCCGAGCGTTCGGTAACGTCTACGAACCGCTGCTTCACTGCAAGGGAGAGCAGATCGAGCGTTGGCTCAAACCCACCGTGGTGGGGGCACGCACCTGCTCCATCGCCATCACCGAACCGGGTGCGGGCTCGGATGCTGCCGGAATCAAAACCCATGCTGTGAGAAACGAGCGCGGGTGGATCCTGAATGGCGGCAAGCACTTCATCAGCGATGGCGAATGGAGTGATTTCTTTCTCGTGTCGGCCAAAACCGGCGAGAAAGAGATCTCCATGTTCATGGTGGATAAGGGCTTACCCGGTTTTACCCTGGGCAAGGATCAGAAGATGATGGGCCTGCGCGGCACGCCCCATCTGGAGCTGTTCTTCGACAATGTTCAGCTTGAAGACGTCGCGCTCCTGGGTGACGTGGGACAGGGGTTCAAGCTCGCAATGAGCGCACTCAATGTGGTGCGCCTTGCTCAGGTGGGCGCGCGCGCCGTGGGCAAGGCAAGCCATGTCTGCGAAATGATGGTGAACTGGGCTTGCGAAAGAAAGCAGTTCAACACCAAGCTGGGTGACTTCCAGATGATTCAGCAGATGATTGCCGACACGGTGATCGAGATCAACGCAGCGCGCTGGATGGTCTATCAGGCGGCCTGGATGCTCGACCAGGGGCTCGATGCCCGCGAGCAGATCGCCATGGTCAAGGTTCACGCCTCCGAAATGCTGGGGCGGGTGGTAGACCGCGCAGTGCAGGTGTTTGGTGGCATGGGCTTTTGCAAGGAGCTTCCGATCGAGCGCTATTACCGCGACTCACGTATCTACCGCATCTTCGATGGCACCAGCGAGATTCACCGAGGCGTCATCGCGAAAAGTGTCCTCAAGAAGGGCGCTGCGCTCTTTGATGTGCACCGCTGAGCGGCACACCAGCGATGCAGAACAAGTTCATGACATCGGCCCAGGCGGCCGAGCTCATTCGCGATGGCGATACCGTGGGCCTGATGGGCGGCGGCGGCGGCCTGATGGAGGCCACCCATCTGTTCGAGGCGATTCAGGCCCGGTTTCTCAGCACTCAGCACCCGCGCCAACTGACGATGGTCCACGCCCTTGGAATAGGCGATAAAAAGACTAAGGGCATGAACTGCTTCGCTCATGAAGGGATGGTCAAACGGGTGATCGGCGGGCACTGGGTGTGGTCTCCTGCCATGCAGCAGCTGGCACTCGACAACAAGATCGAGGCCTACATTCTTCCTGGCGGGGTCAGCAGCCAGCTGTTGCGTGAAATCGGCGCCGGACGCCCCGGCCTGATCAGCCGCGTGGGGTTGGGCACCGTCTGCGATCCGCGGCATGGCGGTGGACGCATGAACGAAGCCGCAAAGGACAATCTCGCCGAGGTGATTGAGATCGATGGCCGGGAATGGCTGCGTTACAAGCCCTTCCCCATCCACGTGGCGATCGTGCGCGCGAGCGCAGCCGATGAGGAGGGCAACATCAGTTTCGAGCATGAAGCCGCCAACCTCGATGCCCAATCGCTGGCGCTTGCGGCTCGCAACAGTGGCGGCATCGTGATCGTTCAGGTGAAAGAGCGACTGCCGCGCGGAGCGCTCAAAGCGCGCGAAGTTCGCATCCCGGCGGCGTGGGTCGACGTTGTGGTGGTCGATCCAGGACAGCAGACCAGTTACAACATCGCTTTCGATCCCGCTTTCAGCGGGGAACTCACCGGTGAAGCGCGTGCACGAAGCGAAGCCGACGACCACTCCCGCGAAGCCGATGCCGCGCAGGAAGCCTTCACTGAACGCCAGGTGGTTGCCCGACGCGCCGCTGAGGAGCTGTACAACACCGGTAAAGCCCGCCCGGTCATCAACTACGGAGTGGGCGTCCCCGACGCGGTCGCCAAACTGATCGCCGCGCGCAATGATCACCATCGCATCTACCAAACCATCGAGCACGGTACTTACGGCGGCACGTTGATGGACGGTGTCCTGTTCGGCTACGCACGTAACGCAACGGCGATCATCGATGCTGCCACCCAGTTCGATTTCTACGGGGGCGGCGGTCTGGACGTCGCATTTCTCGGGTTTGGAGAATTCGATGAAGCCGGCAACGTCAATGTGTCGCGCCTGGGCGGCGTGACCGTCGGGCCGGGTGGCTTCATTGACATTGCACAGAACGCGAGAAAGGTCGTGTTCTGCGGTACGCTGGCTGCCAAGGGCGTCAGGCTACAGACCGGCAACGGTCTTATGCGGGTGCTGAAACAGGGGGCCGTGAGGAAGCTGGTCAGGCACGTGGACCAGATTACCTTCAGCGGTCCACAGGCCCTCGCGAACGGTCAGAAGGTTCTGTTCCTGACCGAACGTGCCAGCTTCCGGCTAACCAATCGAGGCGTTGAGTTGTTCGAGATTGCACCCGGCATCGATCTGCAACACGATGTGCTGGAACAGATTGATTTCCAGCCCCTGATTGCGTCCGAACTGAAGGTCATGTCAGCTGACTATTTCCTGGCCTGAACTGGGCGCGGAGTGGGTTGGAAACCCGGATCTGACGATTGCCTGTTTCAGATCTACGCGTGTTTAACCTTCAGGTGGTGACCTAGCAACGCATCATAGCCCCCGCGAGTCGGTGAGTTGACTGTGACGAACCGACAGTCACCGCGAAAACTTGCTGGAGTTACCCATGTCCCTGCTCGCCCGATTTCTCGTCGCGCTTACCGCGCTTCTCGCCGGCCTGATCGGCACCTGGGCACATGCGCAGGACTATCCCTCCCGCCCGATCCGCCTGATCGTACCGTTTGGCCCAGGAGGCGTTTCCGACATCGTCGGACGCGCTTATGCACAGGCGCTCGAACGCCGGCTGGGTCAGCCAGTCGCAGTTGAAAATCGTCCCGGTGCAAGTGGAAACATCGGCACTGCGCTGGTGGCGGCAAGCGCCGCAGACGGTTACACCTTGCTCTTCGCATTCGACGGCACGATGGCCATCAACCCTCATGTCTACGCGAAGCCAGGCTTTGACCCCATTGCGGATTTCGTGGCGATCAGCAAGATCGGTAATTCCACTCAAATTCTGATCGCCTCGCCCGGCCTGCCGGCCTCTTCACTGTCAGACCTGATCGCCAAGCAAGCCTCTCTGAAGCGCCTCAATTTCGGATCCTCTGGCGCCGCAAGCCCAGGCCATGTTTCCGGCGAAATGCTGCGAATGGCAAGCGGGCTTGACCTGATTCACGTCCCCTACAAAGGAGGCGCCGCAGCGGTCAACGATGTGATGGCAGGACAGATTCCGCTCGCATTCACTGCGGTGGCGACCGCAAAACCGTTGATCGAGACCGGCAAGCTTAAAGGCCTCGCAGTGACGACCGGGGCACGCTCTTCCCTGCTGCCTGAGATCCAGACCTTCGTCGAGGCTGGCCTTGCTGATTTCGTCGTCGACACCTGGCTCGGTGTGATGGCGCCCGCCAGAACGCCTGCCAGTATCGTCGAGCGCCTGTCCCGTGAATCGATGGCAATCGTTGCCGATGCGGAAATCAGGGCGCGCCTGGTTTCCCTGGGCATCGAGCCCTCAGGGAGTGACTCAACGGCATTCGCACGACAGCTGGCTGCAGATGTGGCGCGGTGGGCTAAGGTGGTTCGCGCTGCCGGGATCAACCTCAATCCATGATCGTCGGAGCACTTGATGACTGAAACGACAGCGAGCACGGCGCGGACGGACCGAACGGTTATCCGGGCTGGCACGGTCTGGACGGGCGGCGCGTCTCCACGTCTTCTTCACCAGACCGATGTGCTGATCGAAGGCGGCAAGGTGGTAGCGCTCGAGCCTCAGTACAGAGGCCCCGCAGATCAAGAGATCGACGCCGAGGGTTGTCTGGTGATTCCGGGCCTGATCAATGCGCATGTCCATCCGGGCACCTCGCCGCGCAGCCGCGGGCTTGCCGAGGATATTGACCTGCCGGCCGGCGCCGCGTACTACCACATGACCATGCCGGTCCAGATGTATTCGCCTGAGGTCATCAGTGCGGCTGACCTGCCGGGCATCATCGAATGGGACTGTCTCGCCATGCTGATGGGGGGCGCCACCACCATTGTCGCGGAACAGTTCGGGACAGCGGATGCGTGGATTGCACTCGTGGAGCGGCTTGGATTTCGCTGCGATCTCGGAACCACGTTCCCCAGCACCTACTCAGCGATCGGCTATTACGATAAACAGTCGGGCAAGGTACTGCTGGGCGATCGTGGCGATGTCGCAGCCGGCTTGCGGAACAATCTCGCCCTGCACGACCGTTGGCATGGGGCCTTCGATGATCGTCTGCGTGTGCATCTGTCACCGCACGGTCCCGACACAGTCCCCGAGGAGGTCTTGCGCGCCACCCGCGAGGAGGCGACCCGGCGCGGCATCCATATCCACCTGCATCTGGCGCAGCATAAGCTGGAACTCGAGACGGTCGCAGCCCACAACCGCGGAATGAGCTCGGTTGCGTATCTCGACTCAATTGGATTTCTCGGCCCTGATGTCATGGCCACGCATTGCACCTACCTGCAGCCGGGTGATTACCCCATCCTCGCGCGCACCGGCACGAATTGCGTACACATCGCTTACCGCAAAGCAAAAGAGGCGCTCACCAGTCCCTTCCGAGAATTTTTCGATCACGGGATTAACGTCGCGCTCGCGACCGACAGTTATTCGCACGATTTCATACTCGACATGAAATTCGCTGCAATGCTTGGCAAGATCCGTAGCGGCGGTGGCGGTCGGATCACAGCGGAAACGGTGCTTCGCTCCGCGACATGGGGCGCAGCCACCGCGCTTGGCCGGCCCGACCTCGGTCATCTCGAGCCCGGAGCACAGGGCGACGTGGTGATCGTCGATCAGACCAGCGTGTTCAACGCGCCGGTCTTCGACCCCATCAAGTCGCTGGTGTATTACTCAACGGCAGCCAACATCCGCGCCACGGTGGTCGCTGGGCGTCCTGTTGTGCAGAACGGCCGCGTACTGGGCGCCGATATGGCGGCCGTGCGCGCCCACACGGAGGCATGCTGCCGCCGCCTGTGGAGCGGCGCCGCCAGGCGCGGCGTGCTTCCACAAGGCGTTTTCTACCCTGACCCGTGCGGCTGCTGAACGGACGCCGCCATGGCCTCTGACCGCACGCTCTGCTTCGCATCGGTGAGCGAGCTACGAAAGCTTCTCGACCGCGGCGCGGTGTCGTCGGTCGAACTGGTTGAAAACGCGCTGGCCCGAATCGACGAAACCCAGCCCCTGCTGAACGCATTCAGTCATATCGACCACCACGGTGCGCTAGCCAGAGCGCGCGAGCTCGATACGCTGCGCATGCAGAAGCATGAATCCGATGAATCCGTATCGCCCCTTGAGGGTATCCCCGTGTCGGTGAAGGAACTCATCGAAGTGGCAGGGCTGCCCTGCCGATACGGGTCGCTGACGATGGTCGACCACCGACCCACCGTGGACGCACCCAGTGTCGCCCGACTACGGGCTGCGGGCGCAATCATCATCGGAATGACCAACACATCCGAATACGGATTCAGAGGCTACACAGATAACCGCGTGTCCGGGCTCACCCGCAACCCATGGGATCCGGAACGCACGCCCGGCGGCTCAAGCGGTGGTGCGGCAAGTTCGGTTGCTGCCGGCATCACGCCGATTGCCCTGGGTACTGACGGCGGCGGTTCGATCCGTAACCCCTGCAGCTTCACGGGACTGGTGGGTATCAAGGCACAGTTCGGACGTGTACCGATTCATCCCCCCAGTGCCACCGCAACGCTCGCCCATGTTGGCCCGATTGCGCGAAACAGTGTTGACGCCCGCCATCTGCTCGAGGCCGTTGCGGGAGAGGACGCGCGCGACTGGACCTCGCTGCTAGCGAAAATGGATTCGCGTCCTGCGTTGAACGCTGACAGGCCACCCGTGATTGCATTTACCACCACGCTCGGCTACGGCGTGATCGATCCTGAGGTTGCGACGATTGTCAGGCGAGCCGCCAGCCGTCTGGCTGAATTCTTCCCAATCGAGGAAATCGACCGGCCGATCTGCGAGGACGAATCCGAAGTGTTCAGCGCAGAGTTCATTGGAGGGGTCAGCGCGCGATTCGGCAGCGCTCTGGACCAGCAGGCTGAGTTGCTAGACCCCGCCTTGCTCGCAATGGTGCAGCGGTTCCGGGAAATGAGCGCCCCTCACTACACCTCGCTGCTGCGGCGTCGCCAGGCTCACCGGGATCGGCTTCGACCTTTTTTCGAGCGCTGGCCGGTACTCCTCACGCCCATGACACCCTGGCCCGCGCTCCGAGTCGGTGAACGCATGCCACCGGGCTGTGAAGGTTTTCGACTCTGGACCTTCTTTGGCTACCCTTTCAACTTGACCGGTCAACCCGCAGCCACCCTACCCTGTGGCTTCACGTCATCGGGGCTGCCTGTCGGTTTGCAAGTGGTCGTGCGGCCTCAGCACGAATCGTTATTGATGAACCTGCTTGAGCGATTCGAGCAGGTGCTTGGGCTCCGGATTCAGTGGCCTGAACTTCGCTCGTAACCGCTCACAGGAAGGCGCAGCGAGGTACGCCCGCACAGGGCACTGATCCACGCTCCCGAATAGCCACCCTATAATCCGCTCCGCTACCCCGTTTCGGGCAACCCCGATCACCCTCATGAACTTCATCCAGACGCACGAACAACTCGACGCGCTATTCGGTGCGGCCTCCGTCAATTCATTGCGCAAGGAAACCCACTACCTGCACCCGATTTACCAGCGATGGATTCAGGCCTCGGGGTTTGCAGTGCTGGCCACCAGCGGCCCCTCGGGATTAGATACATCGCCCCGGGGCGACCCCGTGCCGCTGGTGAAAATCATTGATGACAAAACACTGGTCCTGCCTGAGCGCAGGGGCAACAACCGAATTGACGGCCTGCGCAATATCCTGCACGACCCCCGCGTGTCGCTGATTTTTCTTGTACCCGGGGTCGATGAAACGCTACGCGTCAACGGTAGCGCCCGCATCACAGCCGACGAGGAGCTCCTGCGCAGCCTTGCCGTTGATGGCAAAGCCCCGGCCTGTGCGCTCTGGATTCATGTCGAGCAGGTGTTTTTTCAATGTGGCAAGTCAATGATGCGTTCGGGCCTCTGGAAACCGCGTCTCCCAGACGCCCCGCAGCCACCGAGCGCGGGCGAAATACTGGCCACCCTGTCACAGGGTGAGATCGACCCGAATCAATACGACCAGGATAAGCCGCAGCAGCTGCGTGCCACCATGTACTGAGGGCGATAGGCGTCAAGCCCCACAGTGCTGGTTTATTGGATATGCGTGACAGGCTAACGCTTCCAGATTAGCATCCGCTTTCCAAATCCTGGGGGAAGTCGGCATGGCAAGCTTCACTGTAAACGGCGTACCGGTGCAGTCCAAAGCGCCGGCAGAGACACCACTTTTGTGGGTGATCCGCGACGAACTGAATCTGACCGGCACGAAGTACGGCTGCGGCATCGCCC
>JALREG010000378.1 GCA_023253905.1 Burkholderiaceae bacterium | reverse complement strand
TTGACTGGGCGCGCTTTGCCGAGGTGGCGCGCGAGATCGGCGCGCTCTTCATGGTGGACATGGCGCACTACTCCGGCCTGATTGCCGGTGGTGTCTATCCCAACCCGGTGCCACACGCCGACATCGTCACTTCGACGACGCACAAGAGTCTGCGGGGGCCGCGCGGGGGCTTTATTCTCATGAAGTCCGAGCATGAGAAAGCCATCAATTCCGCTGTGTTCCCGGGGCTGCAGGGCGGCCCGCTCATGCATGTCATCGCGGCCAAAGCGGTGGCGTTTCGCGAGGCGCTCGAGCCGGGCTTCAAGGTGTATCAGCAGCAGGTGCTCGCCAACGCGTCGGCGCTCGCGCAGTCGCTGATTGAGCGTGGGCTTCGTATCGTGTCGGGTCGCACCGAGTCGCATGTGATGCTGGTTGACCTGCGCGCCAAACGCATTACCGGCAAGGAGGCCGAGCGGGTGCTGGGGCTTGCCCACATCACCTGCAACAAGAACGCCATCCCCAACGACCCGGAAAAGCCCATGGTAACGAGCGGTATCAGGCTGGGGTCGCCCGCCATGACCACGCGCGGCTTCGGTGTTGATGAGGCCCGCCGTGTGGGGCAGCTGATCGCCGATGTGCTCGATGCACCGGCCGATGAAGCGGTGATTGCGCGCGTCCGCGACCAGGTGGGCGAGCTCACCGCTCGCTTTCCGGTTTACCGCTGAGCGCGGCGGGGCGGGAGGCCGATCATGCGCTGCCCGTTCTGCGATCACGCCGATACGCAGGTCGTCGAAACCCGCGAGACCGACGATGGCGCCTCCACAAGGCGCAGGCGTCGTTGCCTGCAGTGCGACAAGCGTTTCACCACCTATGAGCGGGTTGAGCTTGCGCTACCGGTCCTGGTGAAGAGGAACGGCATGCGTGCCGAGTTCGATCGCCGCAAACTCCGGGCCTCGATGTCGCTCGCGCTTCGAAAGCGACCGGTGAGCGCCGAGGCCGTGGATGCAGCAATTCATCGCATCGAGGAGCGGCTGCTTGGGCTGGGTCTGCGCGAGGTGGGAAGCGAGCGCGTGGGCGAACTCGTGATGCGAGAGCTGAAGAAGCTCGACAAGATCGGCTATGTGCGCTTTGCTTCGGTCTATCGCAGCTTTGAAGATGTGGATGAGTTCGCCGACGCGATCGAGGAGGTCCGACCGCGCCGGCGCTGATCAGCGCGCCTTGGCAGCTCTGCTGATCTTTTCAAGCGACTGGTTGGGCGTGATGTGCTGCGGGTCAACGGTGAGTTCGATCAGCGCGGGTCGGCGCTCGCGGGCCATGAAATCGAGAGCCGCCCTGAGGGCTGGCTCAAACTCACCGGTGCGCGCCACGCGTGCGCCAAAGCCGCCAAAAGCCTCGCAGTAGCGCGCAAAATCAGGATTGACCAGGCGGGTGCCATGCACGCGCTCGGGGTATTCGCGCTCCTGATGCATGCGGATCGTGCCGTACATGCTGTTGTTGAACACGATTACCAGAGGGGCGCCGCCGTGCTGGACGGCCGTCGCAAGCTCCTGCCCGGTCATGAGGAAGTCGCCATCGCCCGCCACGCACACCACCGTGCGGTCAGGCGCCACGATGCTGGCGGCAACTGCCGCGGGCACGCCATAGCCCATGGAGCCCGAGGTGCTTGCGAGCTGGGTGCGCAGTCCCGCGTAGGGCCAGAAGCGATGTGCCCAGGTGGCGAAATTGCCTGCGCCATTGGTAACGATGGTGTTGGCGGGCACCACGGTTGAAAGCGTGCGCATCACCTGCCAGAGGTCGAGATCGGGGTCGATGCCCTGATAGAGCGGGGGGCGGCCTTGCCAGGCCTCGTAGTCGGCGCGCGCCAGTGCCAGTTGGGACGCCCAGGCCAAAGCATTCACGCGCAGGCCTGAGAGCGCCGTCGCAATCTCAGGCATGCCCGAGGCGATCATCAGATCAGCCTGATAAACCGTACCAAGTTCGTCGACGCCGGCATGAACATGGATGAGCGGCTGGGCGGGTCGCGGCGCCTGAAAAAGCGTGTAGCCCGAGGTGGTCATTTCGCCCAGGCGCGGGCCGATGGCAATGACGAGGTCGGACTCGCGGACCCGTTCGGCCAGGCGCGGGTTGATGCCGATACCGACGTCGCCCACGTAGTTCGGCAGCCGATTGTCGTAAAGATCCTGAAACCGGAATGCGCAGGTGACGGGCAGATGGTTGGCTTCGACGAACTGCCTGATGTCGGCGCAGGCCTGCGCGTTCCAGCCGGTGCCGCCCAGGATCACAATGGGACGCTGGGCGGCGGCGAGCCGCTGTGTCAGCTCCGCCAGCTGGGCGGGCGCGGGCGCGGCGCGCACCGGCCGGTGCATGGCCGCGGCGGGCGCTTCGGCCGGGGCGGCCAGCATGTCCTCGGGGAGCGCGAGCACCACCGGGCCCATCCGGCCGCTGGTGGCCACCTGAAAGGCGTGGGCAATGTACTCAGGAATGCGGTCAGCGCGTTCGATCTGGGCCACCCACTTGGCCATGGGCGCAAACATCCGCCGGTAATCCATCTCCTGGAAGGCTTCACGGTCGGCGAAGTCGGAGCCGACCTGCCCGATGAGGAGCACCATCGGTACCGAATCCTGGTGTGCGGCATGCACACCGATGGAGGCGTTGGTAGCGCCTGGGCCGCGGGTCACCATCACGACGCCGGGCTTGCCGGTGAGTTTTGCCGTGGCATCGGCCATGAACGCCGCCCCGCCCTCCTGCCGGCAGATCACGAACCGGATGGTTTCGCGATGACGCCACAATCCGTCAAGCACGGCGAGGTAACTCTCGCCCGGCACGCCGTAAATGGTGTCGACGCCTTGTGCGAGGAGGGCGTCGGCGAGAAGGTGGCCGCCGATGGATACCGGCGTGTGGTCGTGGGCGGAACTCATTGTCGATCTCCAGGGCAACCGGCGATGCGAAGCGTCGCGGCATTGTAGTGCCCGGCGCGCGGTGTTGACCGGCAGCGTGTCGCGGGCGGGTGCTGGGGCGGCGGGGCGGGATGGAACCGAGTCGGGGCTGCGGTGGTCCCGCCGCCGTCCCAAAGCGGCCCCACAGCGGTCCCGCGGTGGGCGCGCCGAGGGGGTATCGCCGCTCGGGTGATAATCGCGCTCCTGCATTTTTCCGGCCGGGGTCCGCCCGCGGCTTACGGCCTGCCCGATGTTCACTTCCGAAGACCACCGCTGGATGCTGCGCGCCATCGAACTGGCTGCGCGCGGCATGGACACGACCACCCCCAACCCACGGGTCGGTTGCGTGGTGGTGCGCGACGGTGAAATGGTGGGAGAGGGGTGGCATGTACGCGCCGGTGAACCTCATGCAGAGGTGATTGCGCTTGCCCATGCAGGCGCCCGCTCCCGCGGCGCCACCGTCTATCTCACGCTTGAGCCCTGCAGCCACCATGGACGTACGCCCCCCTGTACCGATGCGCTGATCGAGGCGAAGGTGGCACGGGTGATTGCCGCCATGGAAGACCCGAACCCGCTGGTGAACGGCGAGGGGCTCACGCGGCTTCGCGCGGCGGGCATTGACGTGCGCTGCGGGCTGCTCGGCGCGCAGGCGACCGATCTCAATCCGGGCTTTGTGTCACGGATGACCCGAGGCCTGCCATGGGTGAGGATGAAAGTGGCCGCGAGTCTTGACGGATTCACCGCGCTGCCGGACGGTCGCAGCCAATGGATCACCGGCGAGTCGGCGCGGGAGGACGGCCATCGCTGGCGGGCCCGAGCCTGCGCCATCCTGACGGGAATCGGCACCGTGCGCGAGGATGACCCGCAACTCACCGCGCGGCTGGAGGGCGTGCGGCGCCAGCCATTGAAGGTGCTGGTGGATTCGCGGCTGGAAGTGGATCTTCAGGCCCGAATGCTGAAGGGCGGCGATGTGCTGGTGGTTTGCTCCCACGAGCGCACGGATAAGGCCGCCGAACTGCGTGACCGCGGCTGCGAGGTGCTGGCGCTTCCGAACCCGTCGGGCAAGGTGGATCTGCCCGCGCTCATGCGAACGCTCGCGGGGCGCGGCGTCAACGAGGTCCATGTCGAGGCGGGGCACAAACTGAACGCTTCGCTCCTTCGCGAACGCTGCGTGGACGAGCTGCTGGTGTACTTGTCCGCATCGCTTCTGGGCAGCGGACGCCCGATGTTCGAACTTGAGGCGGTGGCTTCGCTCGATGAGCGGCTCGCGCTCGAGCTGCAGTCCGTTGAGCGATTGGGTAACGACGTCCGGCTGCTCGCCCGCGTTGCGCGCACCAGCTGACTTTTTGGGAATCAGGAAATGTTTACCGGAATCGTCGCGGCAGTCGGCCGCATTGAGCGCTGCGAGCCACTGGGGTCCACTGGTATGCGACTGGTGGTTGATGCCGGCGCGCTGGGGTTGGACGACGTCGTCATCGGTGATTCGATCGCCATTCAGGGCGCCTGCATGACGGTGGTGGCGATTGCCGGAAACCGTCTGTCATTTGACGTCTCGGCCGAGAGCCTCGCGCGCACAGTCGGACTCGCGCAGCCGGGTGAGGTCAACCTTGAAAAATCGCTCCGGCTCGCGGACCGGCTGGGCGGCCACCTGGTGTCGGGGCATGTCGACGGTCTGGGCGAGGTACGTCGCTTTGAAGCGGTGGGTGAATCCTGGTTACTGGTGGTCAGGGCGCCAGTCGGGCTGGGCCGCTATCTGGCCTACAAGGGCTCGATCACCGTGAACGGCGTGAGCCTCACCGTGAATAAGGTTGATGACTCACCCGCAGGCACCGACTTCGCCATCAACCTGATTCCGCACACCATCGCGGTCACCACCTTGAAGCATCTGAAGCCGGGTGCTCAGGTCAACCTCGAGATCGACCTGATCGCTCGATACTGCGAGCGCCTGCTCACCGCGGGCGAAGGCGTGTCGGCGAGTGCCCCCCACCCCGCGGCGTAGAATCCGATCATGGCGCTTTCAAGTATTTCCGAGATCATTGCCGACATTCGTGCCGGCCGAATGGTGATTCTGGTTGACGAGGAAGATCGCGAGAACGAAGGCGATCTGGTGCTGGCGGCTGAGTTCGTCACGCCCGAGGCAATCAATTTCATGGCCCGGTTCGGCCGTGGTCTCATCTGCCTCACGCTGACCGAAGACCGTTGCCGACAGCTGGACCTTCCCCTGATGGTCAGCCGAAACGGCACCCGCCACGGCACCAAATTCACGGTGTCGATCGAGGCCGCTGAGGGGGTCAGCACTGGCATCTCGGCGGCCGATCGGGCGCGTACCATTCAGGCGGCAATTGCCCGCGAAGCGCGCCCCGCCGACCTGGTTCAGCCCGGGCATGTGTTTCCGCTACGCGCCGAGAAAGGTGGCGTGCTGGTGCGGGCTGGCCATACCGAGGCGGGTTGCGATCTGGCGTCGCTGGCTGGCTTTGAACCGGCGTCGGTCATCTGCGAGATCATGAACGATGACGGCACGATGGCACGACTGCCCGACCTCATTGAATTCGGTCGCACGCATGGCCTGAAAATCGGCACCATCGCCGATCTGATCGGCTACCGCAGTGCGAATGAGACGCTGGTCGAGCGGATCGGCGTGTCGTCGGTGCAGACCGTGCACGGCGAATTCCGAATGCTCACGTATCGCGATCGCGCGGCGGGTGGCGCCCATCTGGCGCTGGTCTGCGGCGAGCCCGGACCTGCTAACGACGCATTGGTGCGGGTCCAGGAGCTGGCCTCGCCCATCGATCTCATCGATACCAAGCGCGGCAGTCACTCCTGGTCGGTGCACAAGGCGCTGGCGGCGATTGCCGCCTCGGGCTGCGGGGCGCTGGTGCTGCTCAATTGCTCAAACGCAGGTATTCCGCTTGCCAGTCCAGAGGAGGCCGCCCCCAAATCGGCGCGTCGCCCGAAAATGGATCTGCGCTCATACGGCATTGGTGCGCAGATCCTGCGGGACATTGGCGTAGGGCGCATGCGACTGCTGTCGCGGCCCGTCAAGCTGCCCAGCATGGGCGGGTTTTCGCTCGAAGTCACCGGTTTCGCGCATGAGGCCGAGCCGGGGTTCGAGGCTCCAGTCCTTCAGGGAGAAGCAAATGTCGGTTGATCTATTCCAGGCTGAGCCCGACGGCGAGGCGCTGCGAATTGGCATCGTTCAGTCCCGGTTCAACGAGCCTGTCTGCACGGCGCTTCGCGAAGCGTGTCTGGCTGAGCTTGCAAGGCTGGGGGTAAGCGATGACGACATCGTGCTCTGCTCGGTGCCCGGGGCGCTGGAAATCCCCTTCGTGCTTCACCGCATGGCCGGTACCGGTTCGTTCGACGCGCTGATCGCGCTCGGTGCGGTCATTCGCGGTGAAACCTATCACTTCGAGCTGGTCGCCAATGAATCCGGCCGGGGCATTCAGGACGTTGCCACGGAGTTCGGTGTGCCGGTGGCCAATGCGGTGCTCACCACCAACACCGACGAGCAGGCAATGGTGCGCGCGCTGGTCAAGGGCGCCGAGGCCGCACGTGTGGCCATTGAAATGGCAAGGCTGTCCGATTGGCTCGATGATTTCGAACCCGCCGACGATATCAGCTGGGCACTCGAGAACGGGGCGCGCGATTGAATCAGCCCGCTGGCCGAGGTACGCCTGCCAAGAGCGCGCGACGGCGTTCGCGTGAGCTTGCGCTTCAGGGCCTCTATGAGTGGCTGCTCAATGGCAGTGAAGCGGGCGCCATCGAAGCGCATCTGCAGTTCGAAGATGCGGTCCACGGACGCATCGACCAGCCCGCCTGCTGGGGCCTCGACTGCAGCCTGGTCCAGCAGCGCGGACGCACGCTCTGGCTGGCCCAGGTCGATCAATAGGGCGGCGTAGCCCACCAGCATTT
>JALREG010000210.1 GCA_023253905.1 Burkholderiaceae bacterium | reverse complement strand
GAGTAGTACATCCAGGGCTCGGCCCGACAGATGCCCACAAAGTCGGCCCCCAGGAAATAGCCCAGCGCCTTGATCGCCTGGGCATTGGCGAGGGGATCAGACAGATCGCCGCCAAGACCCGTGGGCACCAGAGGCTCGCGTGTGCCCTGCAGGGGCACCATTCCGGCGATAAGGGGTTGCATGCCAAGCGCATAGGGATGCTTCATCGGAAAGCGCATCCGTTCACGTTTGGCCTTCTCGCCGAGATCGCCGGCCTGTGCACGCTTGAAGAAATCAGCGCGCTTGGGCACTCGTACGATCGCCTCCTCTTCGACCAGCGTCGTGGGCGTATCTCGCCGGGCAATGCGTTCCATTGGATAACGGCCGAGGTGAAGCGGCCGCCGCTCGAGTTCGGCGTCCCACCATGCGGGGCGGGTCCCGTTCTGGCCCATCACGACCGCCGGATCGTCAGGCGTGAGTGAACCCGAGGGGTCGAGCGCAAGGTCTGGCTCAAACGCGTAGTCAGTGGTGACCACCGCCAACCGGAAACCGCGATGGAGATACGGCGCCACCAGCATGCCTGCATGGGCACGGACGACACCCGCGCGCTGCGCGAGTCGTTCGAGATGAACCGATGTCGCCCCCGCCGCATGCCCGGTCGCGGAGAACCCCATCCGCCTGAGATAACCGGACAGCACTGCAGCCAGTTCGGTCGCACGCAGATCGGTGCGCGCCGCGTTGCTGCCTGCGATCCATGCTTCACCAAAATCGCCCGGGCGCGGCTCACGGCCGAACTCCACCAGCATCACCAGCGCATGGGTGTGCTCCGAAACAGGTTCTGCCAGCCAGTCAGCCGCCTCCAGACAACAGCCCCCAACGATGCTGGCGTCCAAAAAATAGGCCGAGGCCTTCAGATTGGCCGAACGCAGCGCCGGATCGTCTGGAATCGGCGCCCGCGCGGTCGCTACCGGCCCGTTGAGATGGCTTCGGAAAAGCGCGAAGTACTCATCGAACACATGGGCAACGGCAGCTTCGCCCGGCGGCCTGTGGTCCGACGGCAGCGCCGCAGTGGTGTTTTCGTCACATGACGGTGCGCGCGCCAGCGCCTCGAGCGCAAGCGGCCCCAGATGGAACGGTCGGTCACGATGGCTGTAAAGACGCATGAGGACTTTATCCCCGGGTCAGGCTGAATCCGTGAGCATACGCTGCGCGAACAGGTCATTGGGTTGCTGCGCGTTCACCGCGCACTCGGCCTGCAGCACAGACGGACGTCTCAAACGCCTCGTTGGCGCGCGCCGCGCCACGCCGATTGCACGGCCCGTATACTTTGCGTCGGACATGTAGGATGTCAAAAATGCCTGCGGGCAAGCCTGCCGCGCCGGCGCGCGTTCAGGGGCAAGGGGGAGAGGGCCAGATGACCGCTACGCTGCTTGAGTCATTCGCCAAAGCGGCCGAGGAGGCGGGCTTTCGCGCCTGGGTGGTTCCCGCCTCGGGCGCGCAGACCATATCCGAACTCCTCTGCCTGGTTCAGGTTGATGAGGCCGGGCGAAATTATGTGATTCACGGCATGTTTCCTGATGAGCTGTCTGGCGCATTCGGCGCCGAGCGCTCGCCGGACGACATCGTTTTTCTGCAGCTCACGCTGCCGCTGCCGTTCACGGTGGAAGAGGTCGCTTCAGCCGATACTGCGCTCCTTCTTCACAGTCTCAACCTGCTGACGCCAATCGGTCAGTTCATCCTGAGTGATGACGAAGGGCTGATCGTATTCAGGGCAATGCTGCCGCACATGGACAACAACCTGCCCAGTGCGCTGGTGGTCGAAGCTATCCGAATGACCCGATTTTTTGTGACCGAGTTCCTGTCAATTATCGAACCGGTCGCGCAGGGTCTGAAGACCTGCCGGGACACCCTGGATGAGCTCGCGCGGCAGGGTATCCGCCTGCCCACAGTAACCACCGCCCGGTGAGCATGACCCGCGGAGCCCCATCATGAGCAGCCAGGATGCCGTCAATCATCTTCTCGAGAGTTTTTCTTCAGCCTTGCGTATCGTGCCCCCGCTCACGCTCGACGCGGCCGGCGTCTGTGCGTTCGAATACGACAATGAAGTAAGCATCGCGCTTGAAGTGCCCGATCAGTCCTCACAGGTATATCTGATTGGAACCGTCAGCCCGAAGCTTGACCAGCGGGGCGATACGCTGGTGGCGCTTTACGAGCGCCTTCTCAAGCTCAATGTCTTCAGCAGTGAGATCCGTGGAGCAAGCGTCGCGCTCGACCCGCAGTCGGAAGCTGTGCTGCTCTGCTATCAGCACGCCGTTGCGGCGCTTGACGAGACCGGGTTTTACAATCTCCTCACGCATTTCACCCAGGCCGTCCAGTCGCTTCGCGCAATCCTGAATCAGGCGCCAACCACCGCTGCGACGAGCGACCCGAACCCGCTGGAATCAGCGCGGTTTTTCAATCAGCGCGCCTGAGTCTGCTCATGTCGTCGCTCCTGCCCCCCCTCACCAGTCGATCCACAATTGGCGGCGAAGCCACGCTAGCACCGTCTTCGAGACTGTCCGCGTTGTTACCCCTCGGGGGTCCCCAAACAGTGCGGCGGTTGACCGCCCCGCCGCGTGTCTCGCTTGGCAATCTCGCCATGGCCAACCCGCCCCGTCAGTCGCTCAGCGCAGGCCGGATCACGCAGCGCGCGGATGCCGCAGCACGCCTGTCGGGCCAGGTCGCCAATATCACCGAAACCGCCCTGCAAGTAGCCGATGGCCTGGTTAGTCAACCGGTCGCCGTTGCTGACGTCGCGCTCTCGATGAGCTATCAGAACATCAAGGATGGAGCCAAGCACACTGGAAGCGTGGCGGCGGATAGTCAGACCCACAGCATAGCCGGCAACGTAGGCGCGCTGGTGGGCGTTGCGTTCGCGGCGGGCGACACTTGGCTGTCGATTCATTCGCTGAAAAAAGCGGTACGCGCGCGAAATGAGGCAAACGAGGAAGTGGGCCGCTACCAGGAGGCGGCAACAGCCTTTGAGGACAAATTTCAGGCCCGTGCGACTGATGCTACGTCACTCGCCGACGCTCGCGCTGATCTCAAGGCATGTCGCCCCGTGGAAGAAGAGTTCAATGCCCAGACTGAAGCGTGGGCCAAGCGGTTGAGAAGCCTCGAATCCGAGATAAATGCGCCGCAGGTGGCGAATCAAGATGCACTTCAACGCGGTCGCTCGCGCCTTCTGTTGCTGGCCCGACAGCAAGAACTCAAATCGCTTCAGGAGACACTGCAAGACCCCGAGAAAGCTTTTCTTGATGAGCGCCGAAAATGGATCGACGGCCAACCCGGACAGGAGGCCCGTACCCGCCAGCTCGATACATTCGAGCGCCGGCAGGCCCTGAGCGATCGGATCACCGAACTGGCTCCCAGGCAGCAGGCGCTCACCGATGAGCTCCGGGGACTCTCTTCGTCCGCACACCGCTACGCAATCGCAAGGCGCGCGCGCGCCGAAGCACGGCACGCTACCGCGGAAACCGCCGTCGGCGTCGCTCGCGCCGGCGCTGGCCTGGTCCGGTCGGGTCTTGAAGGCACGCACGCCGCCATCACGCTCGCGGGCGGCGCATCGGGCAGCGGTCTGGTCGCGGCCTCGCACATTGCCGGAGCAGCTGCGGGCGGCCTCGCGATCGTGGCGGGCGGCGCCACGATCGGCATTGCAGCGTATCGGTTGAACAAAGCCACACAGCGCCGCGAGGTGATCGAGCGGGCGCTTGTGTCGGCAAGGGGCCAGTCAAACAACGAGGTGCTCACCCACGCCGGACGGCACGCAGTCGAGCGTCACACCACCCAGATCGCCACCTCGAAGTGGAATATCTTCAAGGGCGTACTCGGGGTTGCAGGCGGATCGCTCGCAATCGCAGCCATCACGGCGACCGGTGTGGGGGCACTTGCTCTGGGGGTCGCTGCACTGGGTATCGGTATCGCCTCAGCGGCAACCGCCATCGGCACGCTCTGCTATGAGCTTCGCCGCGGTAGAGCCGACGTTGCGCTGCGAAACGCGGTGGCCACCGAACAGGCACGCACTGACGCCCTTGAATCGCTCAAGAATACAGCCCGCGAAGCTGCAGCCAACGCCGGCGGGCCCGTGCCGCTCGATGAAGCGCTCGACAAGGAGGCCCGCGAAGCGCTTATGGCGAGAAATCCCTACTATGCGATCCACGTCTTTTCGGAATCGCTCACCCAAGCCGAAGCGGATCCAGACCGGAAGGCCGCGCTTGAGTTTCTCGAGGCTTCGGGCTTCACCGGCTCCCAACTGGAGCAGGTGCGCCTGCTGTCGACAGAAGGCGCAACAGAAGAAGACAAGCAGCTGCTCAAAAGAACGCTAGAGTCCCATTTGCTTGGCTAGGCGTATGGGCGCCCCTTCCGAGCCCGGTTGCAGAGAGGGCTGATCCGCACCAACCGTCGCCAACCATGAACCCTGCTGCCATCGCTTCGCACCCCTGGGCCTATCCGGTGCTGGAGATCGTCCATCTGCTGGGTATCGCCATGCTGCTCGGCAATCTTTTTCTGGTCGAGCTCCGCGTCTGGGGGCTGGGTCGAGCCCTGCCCATGCAGCCCCTCGCATCACTCTGTCTGCGCCTGGTCGCAATCGGTGCCCTGCTGTGCGTGTCAAGCGGCGTCCTGATGTTTGCCTCGCAGGCGGCTGAGCTGCTTGCCAACCGGGTCTTTACGCTCAAGATGCTGCTGCTCACGGTCGCGGCGGGCAACGCGGTATGGTTTCATCTGCGCGGCTCGCTCACGCGACTGGACCTCACGGCGCGCCTGAGCGCCCTTGCCTCCGTGTTGATCTGGATCGCCATTGTTTCGCTGGGGCGCTGGATCGGTTATTCCTGACGATGAAAGGAGTCAGTCGTTCATGATTGAAAGCACAGTTTCCAATCGCCGGCTGGTGATGGGTGGCCTGGCCGTACTCGCGCTCTCGTCGCATCCAATCGCGTGGGCCCATCATGGCTGGAGCAGTTTCAACCAGGATCAGCCGCTCTATCTGGAAGGCGTTGCGCGCCAGGTGCGCTGGCGTAACCCGCACGCCGAATTCATGCTCGAACCCGACCCCGGCGTGCAACTGCCGCCAGACCTCGCCCGCCGCAGCGTACCCGCCCAGTCAGCGCCAGTCGACGCTGCGCAAATGCTCGCGCGCGCCAGCCTGCCCGCGCGGCAGGCCACCCGCTGGGAGATCGAGCTCGCACCGCTTTTTCGAATGTCGCAATGGCAGGTGCCCGAGATTCGCGAGGGCGAGCGCGTGGCGGTCGTCGGCTTCGGTCTGCGCGAGCAGGGTTCGACACCACTCCTGCGCGTGGAGTTCCTGTTTCTGCAGGCTCGGGCTTTCCCGATGCGCTCAAGCCCAGCCTGAATCGACTCCGGAATCCCATCATGTCCCTTCATCCGCTCAGACAGAAACTCACCGCTGGCCAACCCGTGCTCGGGCTGAATGTCCGGCTCGCCCGTTCGCCGGATATCGCGCGCATTGCCAAAGCAAGCGGGCATGATTTTCTGTTCATCGACTGCCAGCACTCGATCTTTGATCTCGAATCCATTCAGGGCATTGCCCATACAGCGCTCGCGATCGGCGTGGCGCCACTCGTTCGGGTGCGCGGCATCGACGACCCCGATGTCTCCCTGCTTCTTGACAACGGCGTCACCGGAATCGTCTACCCCGACATCAACACGGCGGCGCAGGCACGCCGCGCCGTTGAAGTCTGTCGCTTTGCGCCGATTGGAAAGCGATCCGTCGTGGGCGGCTACCCGCACTTTGACTATCGTTCGGTACCACTCGCCGAGGCCACCGCAGCGCTGGACGACGCCTGCTTGCTGGTGTGCATGATCGAGTCTGCGGAAGGGATGGCCAACCTCGAGGACATCTGTTCAGTGCCAGGTATTGATGTGGTTCACCTGGGCACCAACGACTACGCTGCCAACATCGGAAAACCCGGGCGATTTGACGACCCGGAAATCCAGGCCGCCCAGGCGAGGGTGATCGAGGTGGCGAAGCGCTACGGAAAATTCGCAGGCTGCGGCGGCAACAGAAGCGTTGAACGACAAGCCGCATCGATCCGAAGCGGTGCTCTGTTTGTGACCACCCAGACCGATATCGGGTTTTTGATGGCAGCGGCGCAGCTCTGGGTAGGTGGCGTTCGCGCAGAAGTCGAAAAATCCCGCTAACGACGCGGCACCTCGCGTAATTCCCGCTCGAGCTCGTGCTTCCAGAAGCGCGCCTGCCCTGTGGTGCCATGGCCTGAGGTCTCGGGACTCGCTGGAATCAGATGAAGCCGCGCATTGTTAACGCGCTTGAGCTCGCGCTCCATCACTCCCAGTTCCGGCGGGTTGCGCTCGTCGTCGGCTGAGTTGATCACCAGAAGCCGTGCGCTGATGCGTTCAAGGTGATGCACCGCGTTGTAGTCGCGCGAGGCATCCCACTGATAGAGCAGATCGTTCGCATCGGCGGTAAACGGAGCATTCAGGCGTTCATCGAGCAGCGCGTCAGCCTTCTCACGGGTGGGCGCCAGACGCTGGAGCCCCTGATTGCCACCGTTGGTGGCAAGACCAAAAAACACCACCGCCCGCTGCACGCCCTTCGGCTGGCGCGCGTAATAGCCCCCCTGCCAATCGGGGTCGTTACGAATGCTGTCGATAATGAGCCGGCGCGTGATCCAGTTCCGTCCAGACATCTCGGTGGGAAGGGACGCCATGGGAACGGCGATGTCCATCATGTCCGGATAACGCTGGGCCCACAGCCACGTGTGCATCCCACCCATGGAATTGCCGATGACCAGACGAAGTTTCTTGACACCCAGATGCACGGTCACCAGCCGATACTGCGCGGCGATCATGTCATCGTAGTTGTAGCGCGGAAAGCGGGTTCTAAGCCCTTCGGAGGGGCGGCTGCTCTTTCCTGTGCCCAGGCTGTCGGGAATGATGATGAAATAGCGTGACGCATCAAGCGGCTGGCCGGCTCCGAACAGCTCGCCACCGAACCCCGGTGTGAGCATGGTCTGCGCAGAGCCCGCTGTGCCGTGCAGGACCAGCACGGGAATGCCATCGGGCTTGCCCAGCGTGGTGTAGTGAATGCGCAGCTCCGGGAAGACGTCCCCGGTATGGAAGCGGAAGTCGCGAATCACGGCCACATCATGCTGCGGCACCGTCTGCGCGTCAGCACCTCCCACTAAACAGGCCACCGCAGCCGCGGCGATACTGCCCCGCGGGGCGACTGAAGCATTGTCGGATCGGGACATGATTCGCTCCGCTTTGAAACGGGAAGGGGAAAGGCCTGAATCAGGCAAGTACTTTTGGCAGCCAGGTGGCCAGCGCAGGGAACGCTACCAGCGCGACCAGCAGCATCACATCCGCAATCAGAAAAGGAATCACGCCTCGGAAGATCTTCTCGACTGGAATCTCCGGGTTCTGTGACTGCACAACGAACACGGTGAGCCCCACGGGCGGCGAGATCAGCCCCACCGTGGACATCACCGTCACGAAAACGCCAAACCAGATGGGATCGTAGCCAATGCCTTTCACGAGCGGCAGCAGGACCGGTACGGTGATGAGAAGCGTGCTGACCTCTTCGAGGAAAGTCCCAAGCAGCAGGTAGAGCGCAACGATCGCTGTAATCACCATCCAGGGCGCAAGCCCCGCGCCATTCACCCAGTCGGCAAGCGCGCCCGGGAATTGCGTGAGGACAATAAGCCGGGAAAAGATGAAGGCGCCGATCACGATAATGAACAGCATCGCAGTGGTCTGAACGGTTTCGATACCCGCATCCCAGAGGCCGCGTAGCGTGAGCTGCCGGGTGGCAAAGCCAATCACCACTGCAGCCGCCGACGCGATAGCGGCGGCCTCGGTGGGCGAAAACCAGCCGGCATAAATACCGACCACCGCCAGTACGAACAGGAGCGCGAGCTTCCAGGTGCCAGCGAGCGCGCGCACGCGCTCAGCGAAAGGTTGAGCGGGCGATGCAGGCATGAGGTGCGGCCGGATTTGCGCAAGCACCGCGATCACCACCACATAACCGATCGCAAGCGCAATGCCCGGAATCATGGCGGCCGCAAACAGAGCTTTGATCGATTCCTCGGCCACCAGCGAGTAGATCACCAGAATGAGCGATGGTGGGATCAGGATGCCCAGGGTGCCCGCCGCCGCGACGCTGCCCGTTGCCAGTTCCATGTCATAGCCATAGCGACGCATTTGGGGAATGGCGACGCGCGAAAAGGTGGCTGCGGTGGCGATTGACGACCCGCAGATTGCCGAAAACGCTGCGCACGAACCGATAGTCGCTGCGGCGAGGGCCCCGCGAATGCCTGAGAAGAGCGCATTGGCCGCCGCGAACAGCTCCGAGGACATCTGCGCCCGCGACGCCACCGCCCCCATGAAAATGAAGAGTGGCACCACCGTAAATGAATACGCCACTCCCGGGTTGGCACCAGTGAGTTCATAGGGAATGGAGGCAAGCGTTCGGAAGGTGACAGGCCAGCCCTGCGCCGCGGCGTAGCCAAGCACGCCGCTCAAGGTGAGCGCAGTGGCAATGGGCACCCTGACCATCATGAGCGCGAGCAGCCCGATGACCGACACCAGGCCAATCATTCCCACGCTCATTGCGTGCCCTCCGGGCGCGCCGAATCGACCTCGCCGGCAAGCAGCACCGCAACCGAGGTGAAAAGCGCGAGCACGATGCCAACCCAGGCTGGTGCCATGAACCATACCTTCGGGATC
>JALREG010000239.1 GCA_023253905.1 Burkholderiaceae bacterium | reverse complement strand
GTCACGGCGATGGAGCCACCCTCACTGCCGGCCACCACCTCAATGGTGTTGGTAACCGATGTGCCGGTCCACCCGGCGGGGATCGTCCAATTATATGTGGCTGCACCAGCGACCGGGTCAACCGTATAGGTATGCGTGGTGAATTCAAATACCGCTGAGGGGCCACTGATGGCGCCCTGCACAAGTAGCGCGGGCATCGGCATGCCGGCCGATTCGTTCCAGCGTCCCATGAAGCGAAGCGCCTTCCAATCGAGCCCCAGCGCAAAGTTGCTACGCGCACCCACGATCATCGTGGCATTGATACTGGTGAGGGCGGCGAGCGCCACGAACAGTCCGAGCGCCTTCTGACCCAGCGGCCCGAACGCCGCTCCCATCACATCAGCCGCGGCCGCTTTAGACTGCGCCAGGCCCTTCAGACCCAGGCCGTGAATGAGCGCGAGATTCACCAGAAGATAAATACCGGTGATCAAGAGCAGGCTCACGATGATGATGCCTACGATTCGTCTTGGTCCGCCCGCCACTTCGGCTGAGATATAAGCCGCTTCGTTCCAGCCACCGAATGTGAGCAACACAAACACGAGCGCCAGACCCGCCATACCAAGCGCCGGTGTTGAACTGAACATGGGAGGCGTCGTGTCGGCGGGCGCGCTCACCGAAAAACCAGCGACCACCACCGCGAAAAGCCCCGCCACCTCAAACACCGCCAGCACGGTCTGCACTCTGCCCGACGCCTGCAGTCCGATCAGATTGACCAGGGTGAGCGTCACCACGATGCCAATCGCCCAGATGGCCGAAGAATGCGCGCCCAGGTTGATCACCTTGCTCATGTAATCGCCAAACACGAAGGCGAGCAGCGCAATCGAGCCGGTGTTGATCACTGCAGCCTTCGCCCAGGCGTAGAGAAACGCCAGATGCCTGCCGTAGGCGAGTTCCAGAAAGTGATAATCGCCCCCGGCATGCGCATGACGCGTGGAGAGCTCGGCATAGCAGAGCGCCCCAGCGATCGAGATGAGGGCACCGGCCACCCAGATGGAGAGTGCCCAGCCGACATCGCCACTCACGCCGGCCACCATTGAAGGTGTTTTGAAAATGCCGGCACCAATGACGATGCCCACAATGATCGCGACCGCTGCGTACGGGCGCAAGAGCCTGGCGGGCTGGCCGGCACCAGCCCCGGTGATACTGGAATTCATGACGAGATTGGCAGGAAGGGGTTACTTGGGAACGCGACGCCCTTCGAAGCCGTTGCTCGAGTAGAGACCGACCTGACCTTTGAGCGTGCCGGAGTCGGTGTAGCTCGCCTTTACAACCTGCAACTGGCCGGTGGACGGTGCGAGATAGCGAAACTGCAGCTCTGCGCCTTCAAGCCGTGGGTCAAGCAACGGTTGCGTTTTGTCGCCCAGGGTGATGGTTCCGCCCACGCGCTGATATTTCTGCGTGAGATTGAGTCTGACATTCACATTGCCGTCCATGCCGTCGAGGTTCCACTGCCCCTCCACCTGAGCCGGCACGATCCAGAAGTAGCCAGAGCTGCCACCGAATCCGCTGGCACTGGAGTTGAACACCTGATCGGGTTCCCAATCGCCCATCGTGAAGGAATTGGTGACGAGGCGCGTACCCGGCCGCATTTTGAGAAGAGTGGGACGCAGCCGAAGATTCAACTCAGGCAGCAGATACATCGAGATGACCGTCGCCTTCGAGAAGTCTTCCTTGAAGATATCACCGTTGATGATGGTGACGCGGTCCGACACCCCCGCGCGCTCGGCGTTACGCTTGGCGAGTGCGGCCATATCGGGGTTGAACTCGATGCCGACAGTGCGCGCGCCATGAATGCGGGCGGCCGCAATCGCAATCTTGCCGTCGCCTGCACCCAGGTCGAACAGAAGATCGTCCTTGGTGACCTTGGCGACTTCCAGCATCCGCCGGACCAGGTCGTCATTGGTGGGTACCCAGACCACGTCTTTGCCGGACTGGCCGACCTGGGGCTGATATTTGTCATCGCCCGACTGGGCGTTGGCCTGCAGGCCGATAGAGGCAAACAGAAGTGCTGCAAGGCCTGAGCGCAGCAGGCGGGTAGCGACAGATGCATTCATGTCCGGTTCTTCCTGGGGTCGTGGGACAGGTGGCAGGTGAGTATGGCTGGCTTGGCGGCAGAGCCGGCACCGGGGCTTGGGGCCTTCCGTGCGCCAGGGGCCGTATCTTGAACCCTGTCTCCGCCGGCGGCAAGTATGCCGGAAATCAGGGTCGGGACAGCCCGGCCGCACACCTGGCGAGACGCAAGCCACCCGGCGTCCGGTGCGCTGTTATGCTTGCCTGCCTTTCGTCAAGAACTCCCATGACACAACTTGCCGGATTTGAACCCGCCGCCATTCCGGCGGAAGACGAGGCGCTGCGCCCTGAGGTGCGCGCCTTCCTCGCCCACCACCTGGCGGGCCTGTCGGCCGAATCGCGGGCCCGTTCATGGTCGGGATACGACCCCGCATTCAGCCGGGCGCTAGGTGCGCGGGGCTGGCTGGGCATCACCCTGCCGACTGAGTACGGCGGCGGCGGCCGGAGCGCCTACGCGCGCTATGTGCTGGTTGAGGAATTCCTCTGCGCGGGGGCCCCAGTGGGATCGCACTGGATCGCCGACCGGCAAAGCGGACCCTTGATCCTCAAGTACGGCACTGAAGAGCAAAGACGATTTCACCTGCCGCGCATCTGTCGCGGTGAATCGTTTTTCTGCATTGGCATGAGTGAGCCCAGCTCGGGCTCCGACCTGGCCAGCATTCGAACGCGCGCCCGCCGCAACGACGCAGGCTGGGTGCTGAACGGCCGAAAAATCTGGACCACCAACGCGCATCACAGCCACTTCATGATCGCGCTGGTCCGCACATCGGGCGAACCGACCGATCGCCACGTCGGACTCTCGCAGCTCATCGTTGACTTGTCCCGACCCGGGGTCACCGTGCGCCCCATCACCGACCTGACCGGCGACCGGCATTTCTGCGAAGTATTTTTTGATGACGTGCAACTGGGCCCGGAGGCCCTGATCGGCGCAGAAGGACAGGGCTGGGCGCAGGTCACCGCGGAACTGGCCTACGAGCGAAGCGGCCCCGAACGCATTTACTCCTCAATGGTGCTGTTCGACGAGTGGCTGGCCTGGATCCGCACGCCTGCGGGTCAAAGCCCAGGCGCCACGCGCCTCGCCGGCCGAATCGCCAGCCATCTCGCCCCCCTTCGCGCCATGTCGATTGCGGTGACCGCACGGCTGGCGGCGGGCGAAAGCCCGGTGGTCGAGGCCGCGCTGGTCAAGGATCTGGGCACCACCCTTGAACAACAGATTCCAGCCTTGATCGCCGACGATCTGGCAAGCCGCGACGATCCGTCACAGGTGCCGGCCGAATTGTTGGCCACGCTCGCCTACGTCACCCGGATCTCGCCCTCGTTTTCACTGCGGGGCGGCACGCGTGAAATTCTCCGCGGCATGATCGCCCGCGGACTGGGGCTGCGCTAATGGCCCCCGTCCTGACCTCTGGCCCGACAGCCCAAGGAGCGCCCGTATGGATTCGATGATCAGCGACGCGCTCGCAGCCCTTCTCGCCGATCGCTGCGGCGCCGACGTGGTACGCGCCGTTGAATCGGGGGGCTCCGCCACCGAACTCTGGCAAGCCATCTCCGAGGCCGGTTTCGCCGATGCCATGGTGAGCGAGGCACAGGGTGGTGCGGGCCTGTCGACCGAGGCCGTCGCAGGCTGCTGGATGCTCGCGGGGCGGCACGCTGTTCCCCTGCCGTTGTCCGAAACCATGATCGCCCGTGCGCTCCTCACCGAGCAGGTCATCACTGTCCCCGACACCCCGATTGCGCTCGGCATCGGGCATTCCACGCCCGCCGGCACGTTGCGCGCGTCCGGTGTCAGCGGCGGCCGCACTGCGGGCGCTGTGCTCGTCACTGCAGCAGGCGATACCCGGCTCCTCGATACCGCCAGCGCCCGGAGCGAGCGCTGCGCTTTTGAACTCGACCTCACGCTCGAGTGGCCGAAATCCGCCTGGGCTGGGGCGCCACGTCTGCCTGTGAGCCTGAACACCCGGCTCGCCCAGGCCCTGGTCCTGTCGCTTCAGATCGCCGGCGCACTCGATGCCGTGTTCCGACGGTCGCTCGCCTGGGCCAATGAGCGCGAGCAGTTCGGTAAACCCATCGGCAAGTTTCAGGCGATCCAGCACCAGCTCGCGCTGATGGCCGAAGAGTCGTTTGCGGCCACCATGGCGGCGCGTATCGCCTGCCTCCCCGAGCCAAACCGCGTCTCCTCCACAACCGCTTGGCCTGGGATGGTCGGCGTTCTGGCCGGTATCGAACCGCTACGTGTCGCGACAGCGAAAGCGCGCACGAGCGAAGCCGCGTTACAGGTTGCACAGATGGCCCATGCTGTCCACGGCGCCATTGGCTTCACGCATGAATTCGACCTGCAGATCCTTACCCGCCGACTTCATGCCTGGCGGCAGACCGCAGGCAGCGAATCAGCCTGGCACGACCAGATCGGCCGCGCCCTGCTGTCGCCCGAGACCACTTCACTTGATCTGTTGCGGATGACCACCGACGTCGTCGCGGGTTAACCGGTTCGCATCCCGTCCGTTCTCAACGCCCTGTAGGAGACTTCCCTTGACCGACTTCCTTCAGATCAGCCGCGACGGCGCGATCGTCACCTGGACCATGAACCACCCGGCCACGCGCAATGCGCTCACCGGCAACACGGCCGTCGCGGAGATCGTTGCAGCGGCGGCAGCCGCCGCCGCAGACCGGACCGTGCGCGCCATCATCCTGACCGGCGCGGGGCCCGTGTTTTCCTCGGGCGGGAATGTGAAGGACATGGCCCGTTTCGCAGAGCCCGGCCTCGACGCCGACGCGGTGCGTAATGAATACCGCCATGGCATCCAGCGCATTCCCCGGGCCATGTGGGCACTGGATGTGCCCGTCATCGCAGCAGTCAACGGACCGGCGATTGGCGCAGGGCTCGATTTGGCCTGCATGTGCGACATGCGTATTGCGAGCGAGTCGGCCACCTTTGCCGAGAGCTTTGTTCGAGTGGGTATCGTTCCTGGGGATGGCGGCGCATGGTTGCTGCCGCGCGCAGTGGGTGCAGCCAAGGCGGCCGAAATGGCATTCACTGGCGACCCGATCAGCGCCGCCGAGGCCCTGGCCTGCGGGCTGATTTCCAGGGTGGTGCCAGCCGACTCACTGCTTGAAGAAGCCCGGGCACTTGCCGCTCGAATCGCCCGTAATCCGTCGGGCATTCTGCGTATGACCAAGCGGCTCTTGCGCGAAGCTGTGCACAACACGCTCGATTCGGTGCTTGAAACCTCAGCGGCTTATCAGTCGCTCGCGCACATGAGCGCCGACCACCACGAGGCCGTGCGCGCCTTTATCGAGAAACGGCCGCCGAAATTCTCCTGAGCCTGGATCAGGACAGCACGCCAATCTGCCAGGGCACGAACTCGTTATCGCCCACCCCGAGCGATTCACTCTTCGAGCGCTCACCCGAGGCGATTTTCAGCATGAGCTGGAAGATCTGCTCGCCCATCTGGTCAAGGGTGGCAGACCCATCGATCACCTCGCCGCAGTTGATATCCATGTCGCCGGTCATGCGGCGGTACATGGGCGTGTTGGTGGCGAGCTTGATGGTGGGCGAGGGGTAGGAGCCGAAACACGAGCCACGGCCCGTGGTGAATGCAATCAGGTTTGCGCCACCCGCAATCTGCCCGGTGGCCGAGACCGGGTCGTAGCCGGGTGTGTCCATGAACACAAAGCCATGTTCCGTTACCGGTTCGGCGTAGCGATACACCTCCATCATGGCGCTTGAGCCCGCCTTTTTTGCGCCACCCAGACTTTTTTCGATGATGTTGGCAAGCCCGCCCGCATGATTGCCAGGCGACACGCGGCCGTTGATCTGCGTGTCACGACCTTCGTTGTACTTCAACCACCAGTCGATGCGTTCCACCAGCTTGCGACCGATTTGAGGGGTGCGCGCACGCGCAGTGAGCGTGTGCTCGACCCCGAAAATTTCCGGTGTCTCGGACAGGATGGCGGTGCCGCCATGCCGCACCAGAATGTCGACCGCTTTGCCCAGCGCAGGGTTGGCCGACAGCCCCGAAAACCCGTCCGAACCACCGCATTGCAGACCCACCATGAGATGTTCGGCACTACAGGGTGTGCGCTCGATGCCGTTGGCGAGATCGAGCATCTCGCGGATATGCGCAATGCCCAGATCAACCGCCGACTGCGTACCGCCCACGTCCTGCATGGTGAGGGTGCGCAGAGTCTTGCCGGTTTCCAGACCCTGGGCCTCAAAGAATCGGAGCAGATTGTTTCGTTCGCAGCCCAGCGACACCACCAGTGCACCAGCGATATTGGGATGACGGATGTAGCCCGCGAGCGTGCGACGGAGCAGGTCCATGGGCTCGCCGGTCATTTCCATGCCGCAGCCCTGGTCGTGCACGAACGCCACCACGCGATCAACGCCGGGCCACTGCGCCATACGTTCTTCGTGAAAGTGCGCCGCGATCTTTCGCGCCACCGTGGCTGAGCAGTTCACCGTGATGAAGATGCCGATCACATTGCGTGTGGCAACCCGTCCGTCGGGCCGCACGATACCCATGAACCGGGCGCGTTCGGCCGGTGCCAGCATTGGGGTGGGGCGGTACGCCTCGCCAAACGCATAGTCTTTCTGCACGTCATCGAAGCGCAGATTGTGGCTGTGCACCCAGCTTCCGGGTTCGATGTTTTCGGATGCGTAGCCGATCACCGTATCGTATTTCCGGATGGGCTCACCCACTCGGATCAGGCGGCTGGCAATCTTGTGCCCCGCTTCGATGGCAGAGCGGGTCGTGACCGACTCGCCTGGCACAGCGGTTCCGGCTTCAAGCGGTGTGCGCGCCACCACCACATTGTCGGCGGCGTCGAGCCGAATGACAGGCGAGGGGGCGCTCATGATCGACCTCAGCCCACCGCGCGACGCGCGCCATCAAGCGTGAAGCGGCGCAGACGCTGCCCCGCCTTCATCACCTGTCCGGGCAGCCCGCGACCAAGCAGGGTTTCAACCTGCCGAGCCACCTCGCACAGCTGATCGAGATCGATGCCGGTCTCGTAGCCGCTTTCATGGAGCAGGTAGACCAGGTCTTCGGTGCAGATGTTGCCCGAGGCGCCCGGCGCAAACGGGCAGCCCCCCAGCCCTGCGATCGAGGACTCAAACTCGCGGATACCCATCTGAAGACCCACCATCACGTTGGCAAGCCCCACACCGCGCGTGTTGTGGAAGTGAAGCGCGATGGCCATGTCGGGGAAGCGCCGCTGAAGTGCATCGACCGCACGCTCGACCACCGGCGGCGTGGCCATGCCGGTGGTATCGCCCAACGACAGATGACGCACACCCAGCTCATGGTAGGTGCCCGCAATTCGGAGCAGCGATTCCACCGGCGTGTCGCCCTCAAACGGGCAACCAAAGGCGACAGCAATCGCGCCCCGAACCGGTATGTTGAACTGATTGGCGATCGGTACGAACTCGGCCACATCGGCGAGCGCGCGTTCAATCGGCTTATTGAGATTGGCCTGGCAATGGCTTTC
>JALREG010000235.1 GCA_023253905.1 Burkholderiaceae bacterium | reverse complement strand
GCAGCGCGTTTTCGGGATCGTTGCGGCTGGTCAGCAGGTCGAGGAACAAGGCATTGGCGCGCGGATCGGTGCGCACGCTATCGACCAGCCGCGCGTCCTGAACCGCCAGCCGCATCGCATCGGGGTGCAGTTCCAGCCCTTGTGCATCGGCCAGCACGAAAATCTCGATCAGGCGCGCGGGATCTGTGGTCGGGCGGCCCTCCGCGGGCTCGCCGCGCAGCTCAGCGAGCACCCCTTGCGTGATCGAATCGAGCAGCTGGTAGGTGTCCAGGGAATCCAGCGTGAACGGTTCGTCGTCGGCCCCCTGGGGTTCGTCTTCGCTCAGAAAAATGCCCAGTGTAGATTCGAAATAGATGCGAGGCGGATTGCGCAGGACCCTGACGAGCGCGGGGGCGCTGAGCCGCGGCGGAGCGGGTGCTGATGCCGGAGGCGGGGTCGGATTGGCGGCGGGATCGGCGGCGGTTGAGGACGCGGAGCGCGCTGACGGTTCCGCCGCTGGGCCTGGCGCGGGCTCGCGCGGATCGCCGGAGGGCTCCGAATTCTCATCAATGGCTGCGCGCCATTCATGGGCGTGAGTGAAGAGCGCACTTCCCGCCTCGAAATACCGGCGACTGAATGGCTGCAGGGGGTGAGTGGTCGTTCGATCGTCCACGGTCTGGGCGGACCAGCGCGCAATCAGGTAATCGCGCAGTTGCGCGACCAGCACCGAGGGCGGCTGCTCGCTGTCGTCCCGAACGCTTCGTCCGCTCCAGCTCACATATAGCAGGCGCCGGGCCGACAGAAGCGCCTCCAGCATCATCTGACGATCATCGTCGCGCCGGGCACGGTCGCCCGGCCGGCGCTGGCCCGCGAGTGCGATCAGATCGAAGTCGGGGCGCGCGGCGCGGCGCGGATAGTCACCATCATTCATACCGATGAGGCACACGACGTCGAACGGAATCGCGCGCATCGGGGTAAAGGTACAAAAGGTGACGCCCCGACCGCGGAAGGCTCGGCCGAGTGTGGGCGCATCAAGCGCAGCGAGCCAGGCCTCGCCCGCCACTGAAATCGGAATCGCCTCTTGGAAACCCGCGGCCTCGCAATCGGCGCTCCAGCGCTCGAGGGCGGTTTCAAGCGCTTTCAGGATGCCACGGTCGGCCGGGCTGTCGGCACGAACCAGATCGGTGAGCAGGCGCTGAAACCGGCTCGTCCAGCCCGCGGGGGGCATTGGGGTCGCACACGTGCGAAGCCAGTCACCGAGCACCTCCAGCAGACCGGCTAGGGCGCCTGCAAGCTCGGCCTCGAGCCCGCCGACCTCGTCAAAGGGTTCAATGCCGTCAAAGGGCTCACCGGATGCAGCGCGGGCCTCACCCACTGCCCAGCCGAGCAGCATTCGCCGCAGGCCGAATGCGGCGGTGTTGACCTCGCCCGCTTCACCCAGGCCGAGGAGGCTTCGCTGCTCGCGATCGAGACCCCACCGGATACCCGCCTCCCGCATCCAGCGCATGAGCCGGGGAAGGCCGTCGGGCTCCACGCCAAAGCGCGCAGCGATCGCTGGCACTTCAAAGAGCGCGCAGAGTTCTGAGAGCGTGCAACGCTCATCGCGAATACGCAGCACCCACTGCAGGGCCACCAGAAGCGGGCTGCTGCCGCGTGCGGCGAGGTCGGCGATATCAAAGGGAATGTGACGGCGATCGCTGTCTGCGTATTGCCCGAACACCGCGCGGATTGCGGGCGCAAAGCGGTTGATGTCGGGAACCATCACGATGATGTCGCGGGGCCGTAGCGCCCGCTCGGCAGACGGCTCAGCGGGGGGTTGGGCCAGGAGCTCAAGCAGCTGGTCGTGCAGCACCTCAAGCTCGCGCACGGGTCCGTGAGCAATGTGAAACACGATCGATTGGTCGTACGCGGGAACCGGTGGGCGAGCCTTCCCGTCAAGCGGTTCCAGGTCGCGAATCTGCTGCTGCACCTGCGACAGGAGCGATGTGCCAGGAGGCTCTTCGTCGTCGAACAAGTCAATCCGATTGAGATCAAAGCGCGACTTCGCCTGCTCGGCATCATCAAATTCATCGAGCAGCCGCACGAAATCCCGCGACTGTCGCCCCCACGCTGCAAGCAGCGGGTTGCCATAGTGATGCATCTGATCGAACCTGACTTCCGCAAGGTCCTGGCCATCACGAAGCCGGTGACGGCGCCGCGCCGCGCGAAGAAGCTCGCGTCCCTCGAGGATGTCAGCCCAATGAAAGCGGCAGGGGTTGGGAATGGCGAGCAGCACCTGTGCATGTCGGGCAAGCGCAGCCAGTAGGCGAAGCGTGGGATAGGGGAGGCTGGACAGCCCGAACACCACCACCCGGCGCGGCAGCGCAGCCGTTCCGGCATCGCCGGGTGCGCGCCGGGTGAGCGCGTGAACGACCCGATCATGAACATGCGGCCGGATCAGCGCGCGCTCCTCAGGCGCGAGGTCGGCGAGCACGCGCTGCCATACCAGCGCCTGCCAGCGCTGCTCGGGCCGCAGCCGCTCACGGTCGCCTCGTGCGGTGATGAGCACCTCCTCGCCTGCTGCCCAGCAATCCAGCCAGTCCGGACGGTGGACCTGATACTGGTCGAACAGATCGGCGATCTGCAGCGCGAGCTGATGGCGGCGGCGCGGCTCGCCCTCACCCAGATAGTTGGTAAGCGGTGCAGTGATGGCCCCGGGGTCGGCGCGGCGGGCCAGGTCGGTCAGCACCCGCATCAGCCGCCAGGTCAGTGTGGCGCGGTCAAGCGGCGACCGCTCGGGCACACTGTCCGCACCCAGCACCTGCCGGTAGAGCCGCCACTGGAATTGCCCCGGCAATTGCAGACCGAGGGCCGCACACACGCCGCGACGCTGTGCAAGCGCCATCTTCAGCCACTCTCCGGTGCCATTGCTCTGCACCAGAACGATCTCGGACTCGAGCGGCGCGAGCGGATAGCGGGTCATGAACTCGCCCACCGCATCGAGCAGCATCTCGATCCGGTTGCCGTGAAACGCCACAAAACCAGGATGGAGCGCGGGCGTGTGCAAGGTGTGCAGCAACTTTCGGAAAGTGCGTGGCGGGGCGCGGTGTGGTGCACTGTCCGGGCACAATCGGCCCGGGGCAGTCCCCGCACAATAAACCGATGAACCGTCCGTTATCAAACCTGTCGCGAACCTGCCCCGGAGAACGCCTCCGGTCCGGGTCGTGCGTGTCATGAACGCACGCCGGGTTCTGGTGCTCGGCGCAAGCGGAACCATTGGCCGGGCGGTGGTTCGAAGCCTCCTCGACCGCGGCCACGATGCAGTGTGCCTGGTGAGGCCCCGCGCGCCGGGCCCGCACGGGGGGCGCCACAATCCCGATGCCGCGCTCACGCATGCGCCGCGCGATACGCCTGATATCGCACTCGCAGGCGCGGAGATTCGCTACGGCCTTGCCACCGATCCAGCGAGCCTTCGCGACCACGGGCTTCGGGGTGAACGCTTTGATGCGCTCATTTCATGCCTTGCCTCGCGCACTGGTGCGCCCGCGGACGCTTGGCGAATCGACTACCAGGCCCATGTTGATGCGCTATCCGTAGCGCGCGAGGCCGGCATTGGTCAGATGGTGCTGCTGTCTGCAATCTGCGTGCAAAAGCCGCTCCTTGCGTTCCAGCAGGCCAAGCTCGCCTTCGAGCGCAAGTTGATCGATTCAGGGCTGTGTTACAGCATCGTCCGCCCCACCGCATTCTTCAAATCGCTATCTGGACAGATCGAGCGCGTACGCGCGGGCAAGCCCTTCCTGATGTTCGGTAACGGTGAACTCACGCGCTGTAAGCCGGTGAGCGATTCGGATCTGGCCGACTATCTGGTGCGCTGCCTCGCTGACCCGACGCTTCACAACCGGGTGCTGCCGATTGGCGGACCCGGACCTGCGCTCACCCCGCGCGAACAGGGCGAAACCCTGTTCCGGCTCCTGGGCCGCGAGCCCCGATTCCGCTCGGTTCCGGTGGCCATGCTCGATGCAATCTGCACGGGCCTGAGGGCCGCTGGATGGTTGATCCCGGTGCTTCGTCAAAAGGCCGAGCTTGCAAAGATCGGGCGCTACTATGCGACCGAATCCATGCTGGTACTCGATCCGGTCAGCGGTTGCTACGATGCCGAGGCCACGCCCTCGACGGGAAGCGACACGCTGGCGGCCTACTACGAAGCGGTACTGGACGGGCGTGTGGCAGCGCCCGACCTGCGCGAACACGCGGTGTTCTGAATCAGAACCTCGCCTTGACCGCTTCTTCGTGTGCGAGCAAGGCCTTCACGCTTGGGCGCGACTCCACACGGGTTCGATGTGCCATGCAGTTGGCAAAGCGTGAGAGATCGGCGCCAAAGGCGCCGCCCCGCCTGAAGGTCCAGTAAAAGTAGGCATCGGCGCAGCCAAAGCGCTCGCCAAAGAACCAGGTCTTGCCTGCGAGCATCTGCTCGGCGAGTTCAAACTGTTCGACCATCCCTTCATGACCCAGTGCTTTCACGCGCGCGGCCGCACTGGGGTCGTCACAGTAGCGCTCGGGCCGGGCCTGCTGAGTGAGTTTGGGATGAATGCCCGATCCGCACCAGCCAAGCACCGACAGGGCCTGGATGTATTGCATGGGGTCAGAGGGCATCAGACCCGCCTGCGGAAACTGCCGGTCGATCCAGCTCTGGATTGCAACATTCTCGGTAATGACCGTGCCGTCCACGATGAGGGCCGGAACCTTGCCCTTCGGATTGATTTTCAGGTACTCGGGCTTATGGTGTTCGCCCGCACCGAGATTGAGATCGAGCGTGTCGAACGATGCGCCGGCTTCCTTCAGCAGGATATAGGGCGCAATTGCGCAGGCACCGGGCGCAAAGGCAAGTGTGATCTTCATGGCAGTCAGTCCTTTCGGGATGGGTCTGAAATTCGGCGTGGCGCGCGCTATGACCAGCCGGTCACCTTGGGCAGCCAGGTGCAGAGCGCGGGAAACAGGGTGATCACCGCGAGTCTGGCGATATCGGCGAGCACGAAGGGTGTGATGCCGCGATAGATGCTCATGAGCGGGATATGCGAGGCCATTGACTGCACCACGAACACGTTGATTCCAATGGGCGGGATGATCATGCCCATGCTGATGAGAACCACATTCACCACGCCCCACCACAGGGGGTCATAACCCAGTCCGATGATAAGCGGATAGACAAAGGGAAGCGTGATGACCATGGCGGCGATCTCATCAAAGATCGCGCCCGCGATCAGATACATGATCTGCAGCATCACGATCACCAGTAGCGCGGAGACGCCCAGCTTTTCAATGCCTTCAACGACTGCCTGTGGCATACCGGACAGCGTGACGAAATAACTGAAGACCGATGCCCCGATGATGATCACGAAGATGAGCGCGGTGGAGGTGACCGTATCGCGGATCGATTCAATGAAGCGCGCCATGGTGAGCCGCTTTCTCGCCAGCGCAATAGCAAATGCGAAGGTGGCCCCCACCGATGCGGCCTCGTTTACGGTGAACATGCCGGAATAGATGCCTGCGCCCACCGCGATGGCGAGCAGCACCACCGCCCAGCATTCGCGAACCGTAGCCATTCGAGCAGCCCAGTCACTTCGGGGGCCGACCGGAGCCTGGTCGGGTGCAAAGCGTGCATAGACCGATACCGCTGCCATGTAAAACACCACGGTCAGAAGTCCAGGAATGACAGAAGCCACGAACAGCGCGGTAATTGAATTTTCGGTGAGCACGCCGTAGAGCACGAGAATCACAGAAGGCGGAATGATGATGCCCAGCGTGCCGCCCGTGGCAATCGTGGCGGCTGCAAAGCCCTGCCCGTATCGGTGCGAGAGCATTTCCGGCAGCGCAATGCGCGACATGGTGGCTGCGGTCGCGACCGACGATCCGCAGACCGCACCAAAGCCCGCGCAGCCGAGTACGGTGGAAATCGCAAGCCCGCCAGGACGATGACCGAAAAACGCGCCGGCAACCCGGTACAGCTCGGTTGACAGGCCGCCCGCATGCGCGAAGTTGCCCATCAGAAGAAAGAGCGGAATGACGGCGAGCGCGAGGCTGCTGAGTGCGCTCGAGGGCTCGGTGGAGAGAAGCGAGAGCGCGGGCTCCCAGCCGATGATGAAACTGCAGCCGATGAGCCCCGACACGCCCATGGCTACACCGATCGGCACATGAAGCGCGATCAGCGCAAACATGAGGCCGAGACCAAGCAGGCCGGTGAAAAGCGGATCCATGAGGCGGGTTAGTGCTCGGGCTCGTCGGCGTGGCCGCCCAGCGCGCGGACCCAGCGGTGAATGACCAGCATCTGGGCGGGGATTGCGACCGCGATGACGAGCGTGGCGAGCAGCCACGCCGGCGCCACCGGTACCTCGATGGTGCGTGTGGTGGCGCCCCGCCCGTACTGGTCAAGGACAAACAGAAAAAACTGCCAGGTAACGAGTGCGAAGAACACCAGGGTGACCGAACACCCGAAGATCTCGAGCAGGCGATATCCGCGACGCGGCAGCGCCTTGCCAAGAAAACGGATGGTGACATTCGACTGGCTGAGGAGCCCTGCCGGGAAAGCCGTTGCGATGATCACCGCCATCACCAGGCTCAGGATATCGGTGAGGCCGGGCAGGCGAGACCAGCCCAGATAGCGTGCCGCACCCTCGTAGGTGGTGAGCGCAGCCGCCACGCAGAGGCCGGTAAAGCCGAGGAGCGCGAGCCGGTCGGTGAGTCGCGCAAACCGGCGCGCAAACGATTCCGCCACGGCGGATCCTTCAGCCGCGGATTTTCTTCAACTGCGCAACCGCCTCAGCGTAGATTTTTTCGCCGTTGGGCGATTTCTGAATCCACCATTTGTGCACCGCCTGCGCCTGCTGGGCGTAGCGTGCCTTGTCAGCCGCCGAGAGTTCGGCGAGCTGGATCTTGGCGTCTTTCTCGACGGTGGCCCGGATTTCCTGCCCCACGCCCTCGTAGGCCTCGCCCGCCCCGCGCGCAAGCGTGGTGCCGCCGTGCTTCATGACGGCATCCTGGACATCCTTGGGAAGGCCATCAAAGGCTTTGCGATTCATGAGCAGAAGAAACGGGATGACGCCAATCGGTGCCAGCTGATTCTGCCGAACCAGAGGCAGGGTCTTGAAGGTGCGCATGCCCGACCAGCTCTGGATCACGCCGTCGAGCGTGCGCCGTTGCAGGCCCTCGTTCATTTCGGGGCTGTCCATGGTCTCGGCGCTCGCGCCCATCACCTTGAGCCACTCTGCGTGGACTGCGCCCACCGAACGGATCTTCTTGCCCTTCAGTTCATCAAGCGACTTGATCGGGTTGGCCATCCAGAGATTGGAGGTTTCGGTGGCGAAAAAGCCGACCAGATGAACATCCTCGATGCCGCGGAGCATCTTCTTCTCGCAGAGATGCCAGCCCACCAGCGCCGCTTCGGTGGCGTTTTCGAAAAGAAAAGGCAGTTCGAAGAGCTGCATGTCCTCGAACTGTCTGCCGTGATAACCAGGCAGCACCCAGGCGACGTCAGCGACCCCGGTGCGCACCAGATCGAATTGCTTGAAAGCGTCCTTACCCAGCGAGCCGCCCCAGAAGCCCTGGAAGCGGGCGCGGGTGCCAACCTCCTGCTGGGTGGCAAGCATCCAGGGCTTGATGACCCTTGCGACGCCGACCGACTGCTCGGGCACGAATGTGGCGACCTTCACCAGCGGGGTTGATTGCGCCTGCGAGGGCGAAACCAAAGCGCCGGTAGCCATGGCGCCGGCGGCGCTCAGGAGGTGTCGACGAGTTGGGTTCATGGGTGTCTCCAAGGTTATGTCAGGCGCCACGTCGGTCGGGTGGTTTCGCCGTCAGGGCCCCGAGTGTAATTCGGCCTGATGCTTTTGTGCGCGGGCCGGAGGGCCTCTGCCGAAAAATCATCGTTGCAGGCGTGCTGGACGTGTTCAGTGATGCGGGGCGTGCCCCAGGACCTGTGCAATGAGCGACTGGGCTGATTCGGGCGGGGCGTCGCCACGCCATGCGACATGCCCATCGGGTCTCACCAGAACCCAGCGTCGCTCATAGAGCCGGTCATGCGCTGGGCTGGGAAGCGTGTGGTGTCGGAGTTCAACTCCGTGAGCACGGCAGGCCGCATCGATTGCGGCCCGCGCGGGGGCCACTGTGTCTGCGGTCGTGTCCGATGTGCCCACCAGCACCCAGCCGCGGCCGAACCAGTCGAGCGTGCTGGCGCCGCGCAGGCTCTGATCCGCGGTCAGCCAGGCATGCGGTGCGCGCGATCCCGGCCAGGTGCTCGGCACGACCTGTGCCGGATCATCGGGCGGCTCGGGGCTGCCATCGGCCGCCACCACCGGCGAGTCGATGTAGCGATAGCCGAGGTGCAGGCCTGCCGAATTGAACTGCCGGCTCATCCAGCGGATGCGCGGAATGAGCCGCGCGCGTGCCGCCTCACCCGCAGGGCTGTCCTCGTCGATCTCGGGCGGCACCTCGTCCATCACCATGTCGATCTTGTCCGAGTTGTTGGCCGAGACCACACTGTTACGCACAGCGATGGGCTTGCGCTCTATTTCGTAACTGTCGAGCAGGCGCTCGCCGGCCTGGCCAGCTTCAAAGGCTGCGAGCTTCCAGCCAAGATCCATTGCATCGCCGATACCGGTGTTCATGCCCACGCCACCTGTGGGCACAAACAGGTGGGCGCTATCGCCTGCAAGGAAGACGCGCCCGCCCTCGGAGCGCCATTGCCTCGCCACTGACTGGTGGTGATGCCACTGCGTGCTCGCGCAGAGCTCAAATGAGAACGGCCGGCCGACCGCGCGCGTGAGAACCTCACGGGCGTCGATCGTCTCGGTGTTCCTTGAGTGATCCAGAAAATAATATTGAAAGCTCCAGAGCTCGTTACCGTCGATTGCGGTGAAAACGCCGAAGCTGTCGGGGGCAAACACGAAATAGAGATTCCCCAGCCCCTTGCCGTGAATCGCAAGGAACTCTTTCGACCGAAAATAGAAACTGACATTGGCGCGCATCTTCCCGCGGCCGTTGTAGCGGATGCCGAGCGTTCGCCGGATTGGACTGGTCCCCCCGTCGCAGGCCACCAGCCAGCGACTGCGAATTCGGTGTGAAGTACCGCTTGCCAGCTCGGTGGCAACCGAGGTGATGCCGCTGTCGTCCTCCTCAAATGACTCAAACCGCCAGCCGTGGCGAAGGCTCACGCCCGTTTGTGACTGCGCAAATCGCCACAGCACGGGTTCAAGCGCCTGCTGGCCAATCTGTGTCTTGTAGAACGGAGACCACTGCAGCTCCCGCCAGCGCGCCATGACTTCCGGCGGACGTTCGATGGTCTGGCGGATTGAGGGCGAGGTGATCCGGTAGAGCTCGTGTCCGGCAAGCCGGCTCGAAAAAGTGATGAAGTAGTTGACCTCGGGCGGAAGCGCGGCGCGGTAGATGTCATCGGTGATGCCCCAGCGCCGGAAATATTCCATGGACCGGGCGCCGAGCAGTGTGGCCTTCGGATGCTCGGTGGGTGCCGTGCGGGTTTCGAGCAGCGTGCAGGGCAGGCCGCGCCAGCCGAGTTCGCCGGCAAGCGACAGACCGACCGGCCCACCGCCCACGATCAGCACTGGGGTTTCGATCACAGATGACTCCAGACTAGGGTTGCTCGCGCTGATTCTAGAACGTCAAAGGCGGATGGCGGGCGTCCGTGTCGCAGGCTGAGGTTGGCGGGCGAGGCGTGCTTCGCGACCGGCGAACCCCGGGCTAAGATGCCAGGGTGTCTGCCTACCCGCGCCTTTGCCGTCTCCCTTTAGTCGAACCCTGCCATGAGTGATGTCGTCGTCATCGGCGCCGGCGTGGTCGGCGCGTGTACAGCGCTTACCCTGCTCGCTGATGGCCACCGAGTGACGGTTATTGAACCTCGTGCTGCTGGCGGCGATCATGCGGCCAGTTACGGTAACGGGGGCTGGCTTAGCACCGCGTCGGTGGTGCCAATGTCGTTGCCCGGGCTCTGGAAAAACATTCCCAGTTATCTGCTCGATGCCGATGGTCCGCTGGTCATTCGCGCGGGCTCACTTCCGCGGCTTGCCCCCTGGCTCGTCCGCTTTTTGGCGGCGGGGCACCGTTTCGAGCGGGTCGCGAGGACAGCGCGCGCCCTGTCAGCGCTTCTTCATGACGCGCCGGCCCGGCATGCTGCACTCGCGCGCGAGGCGGGCGTCGCCGATCTCGTGATTGAGTCGGGACTGACCTATGTCTATCCGTCACGGAAAGCATTCGAAGCTGAATCGCTCGCGTGGCAGCTGAGACGTGACCAGCGCGTGATCTGGCGTGAAATCGATCATGATGAGCTCCGCCATCACACGCCGGCGCTCGCTCCTTCTTATGGCTTCGGCATCGAGGTGCCCGCAGGCGGACATTGCCGGGATCCGGGTGCCTATGTGGCTGCGCTCGCAGCGCTTGCCCAGTCGCGTGGCGCCCGCTGGATAAATGGTTCGGCCACCGAATTGGTCGTTGAGGGAGGCAGGCTGCGATCGGTTCGGGCGGGGGCAACCGACATCGTAACCGACTACGCAGTCATCTGTGCTGGCATCGATTCCGCACATCTTGCACACGAAGCGGGCAGCCGAATCCCGCTCGAGAGTGAGCGCGGTTATCACGTGGTGCTCCCGGCCGAAGATCTGTTGATGCGTACGCCACTCATGCCGTCCGACGGCAAGATGGCGGTCACGCAGACGGTGCAGGGTCTTCGGATCTCCGGCCAGGTTGAACTGGCGAGCCGAGCCGCGGGCCCCGATTGGCGACGCGCCGACATTCTGCTTCGCCATGCGCAGCGGATGTTCCCCAGTCTGTCAGTGCCCGGGTCAAGCGCGGGCATCCCAAGGTGGCTTGGCCATCGCCCCTCCACCCCTGATGGGCTACCGGTGCTCGGTCGCTGTGAAGGGTCGGATCAGGTGTTCTGTGCGTTCGGGCACGGACATGTCGGGCTGGCATCAGCGCCTGCCAGCGCGGAACTGATTGCCGACCTGATTGCTGGCCGCGAACCCCGGATCGATCCCCTGCCGTATCGGGCCTCACGGTTTGCCGGCGGCTGACTGGCTGCGTACGGCTGTCACCGTTTTGTCATCTGATGTTTTGATGATGCTGGAAACATGGTTGGGTCATCACAAATAGGAGCCGGGATGAGAGTTGGCATCAATGGCATGGGACGTATTGGCCGGCTTGCGCTTCGTGCAGCCCGTGGCGCGGCTGCGCGCCCTGCCGACGATCCGCGCGCGGGGAACCGACTGGAGGTCGTGCATCTCAATGAACTGAAGGGTGGCGTGGCGGCGACGGCTCACCTGCTCGAGTTCGACAGCGTGCAGGGGCGCTGGCGCGAATCCATCTCCTCTGAAGGCGATGACACGGTCCGGCTCGGTGATCGCAGGCTGGGTTTCTCGTCGCATGCAAGTGCTGCGGAGATTCCCTGGGGCGACCTGGGCGTTGATCTGGTGCTGGAGTGCACCGGCAAGTTCCTCACGCCCGAAACGCTTCAGGGGCACCTCGACCGTGGTGCCAAGCGGGTGATCGTGGCGGCACCTGTGAAAGTGGGTGATGTGCTCAATATTGTGGTGGGCGTCAACGATCACCTCTATGACCCGGCCCGGCATCGTATTGTCACGGCCGCCTCCTGCACGACCAATTGCCTGGCGCCGGTCGTGAAGGTGGTGCATGAACATCTGGGTATTCGCCACGGTCAGATCACCACGATTCACGATCCGACCAACACCAATGTGGTGGTAGACGCGCCGCACAAGGACCTGCGTCGCGCGAGAAGCGCCATGTTGAGCCTCGCCCCCACCACCACCGGCAGTGCCACCGCCATTGCGCTCATCTATCCCGAGTTGAAGGGGAAACTCAACGGCCACGCAGTGCGGGCGCCGGTGCTCAATGCCTCGCTCACCGATTGCGTGTTTGAGTTAAAGCGTGAGACATCGGCCGCCGAGGTCAATGCACTGTTTGCGCAGGCGGCTCGCGGTGCGCTCGCTGGCATTCTCGGTTACGAAGAGCGCCCGCTGGTCAGCGCCGATTACGCGCGCGACACGCGAAGTGCCATCGTCGATGCGCTCTCCACCATGGTCACCGACGGCACGCTCCTCAAGGTGTACGCCTGGTATGACAACGAGATGGGCTACGCCTGCCGGATGGTCGATCTGGCCTGCCAAATCGAGCGTCAGGGTCTCTGAGTCATCATGAATCCAGGCACCCGTAACTATGCGATCGTCACTGCCGCCTACTGGGGTTTCACACTCAGTGACGGCGCGCTGCGCATGCTGGTGCTATTGCATTTCTATCGGCTTG
>JALREG010000142.1 GCA_023253905.1 Burkholderiaceae bacterium | reverse complement strand
AGGCATGCAGCGCATGATCACCGTGGGAGTGGCCTGCGCCGTCGCCGGGCTCGTGATCGGCACCCTGTCCATGACCGATCTAAGCGGCAAGATCAGCTCTGGCCTCTTCCTCCTTGCCTCAGGCAACTTTGCGCTCACGGTATTCACCGCCATCGCTGTCATCGTAGTTCTTGGCATGGGGATGCCGGTACCGGCGGTGTACGCGCTATCGGCGGTGCTAGCGGCGCCTGCGCTCATCTCGCTGGGGCTGTCCACCATGGCCTCGCACCTGCTGGTCGTCTACTACGCGGCGGTATCGGCCATTACACCGCCGGTCGCGGTCGCCGCCTTTGCGGCCGCCTCCATTGCAAAGGCCAATCCGATGCCGATCGGATTTCTGGCCTGCCGCATTGCCGCGGTGGCCTTCGTGGTGCCGGTGGTGTTCGTCGCGCGCCCCGAGCTCCTCCTCGAGGGCGCCGTGCTCGATATCGTCGGGGTGTGTCTCGCCACCGCGCTGGGGTCTATCGTCATGACGATCGCTTTCGAGGACTACGCATTCGGTGCGCTCGGGATGCCTGCGCGCTTCGCCTTCGGCGTTCTTGCAGTGCTCATGTTCATGCCCTCGGCCGCGCTCAATCTGCTGGCGGCCATTGCAGCGATCGCCTGGATCGGCTGGCGGTATCGCCGCAGCCGGCAAGGCGGCGGACCGGGTGCAGCGGCCTCGCCTCCGCTTTCCTGACTTCTTCACTTCCTCACGGAGCTTTCATGTACGACATCTTCCAGGTCGACCGGCTGATCGACCTCTGGCTCACCGAAGACATTGGCTACTGCGACCTCACCGCGCAACTCATGATCGATGAAGACGCGCAGGCCACCTTTCACATGAATGCCCGGGAGCCGATGGTGATCGCGGGCATCGGCATCGCGCAGCGCATCTTCCAGCGCTACGACCCCACCCTGTCGGTCACGGCGCTGGTGAAAGACGGTGTACGGGTAGACAAAGGCACGCGGCTTCTGACCGTGTCGGGGTCGGCGAGAAGCATCGTGACCGCCGAGCGGCCCACGCTCAACATCCTGCAGCGGATGTGCGGCATCGCCACTGAAACCGCCCGCTATCGCGCCGAGATCGAGGGGACGAGTGCCTGCCTGATCGACACCCGCAAGACCACACCGGGACTGCGTATGCTGGAAAAGCATGCGGTGGTGTGCGGCGGCGGCGTCAACCACAGGCTCGGCCTCGATAACGGCGTGATGCTGAAGGACAACCACATTGCGGTGGCGGGCAGCATCACCAGCGCGGTCAAACGCGCCCGGCAGAAGCTTCCCATTCTCACCAAGATCGAGGTCGAATGCGACCGACTGGAGCAGGTTCGCGAAGCGGCCGACGCCGGCGCAGACGTGATCATGCTCGACAACATGCCCGTGGCGCAGATGCCCGAGGCCGTACGTATCGTGGCGGGTCGCGCCAAGATCGAGGCCTCCGGGGGCATCCGGATCGACACCATCCGCGCCATCGCCATGACCGGCGTTGACTATATTTCGACCAGCAAGATCACCCAGAGTGCACCCGCGGTCGATATCGGGCTGGACGAGTGACGGGCGAGTCCTCGTTACTCGCGGCGGCGGCGCTCGCGGCGGCCGCGCAACCCCACTGCGGCACGCTCTTCTACGTCGTCGGGGCAAGCGGGGTCGGTAAGGACAGCCTGATCGACCTGCTCCGGGCGCGGCTGCCGGCGCGCCGCTTTGTCTTTGCCCGGCGCGTCATCACGCGGCCCGCGGAAAGTGGTGGCGAAGACCACGAAGCCTGCACCGAGCGCCAGTTCCTCGAGCGCGAGGCGCGAGGCGAGTTCCTACTCAGCTGGGAGGCCCATGCGCTGCGCTATGGGCTCCCCGCGACACTCCGTGGCGATCTGGCAGCCGGACGCCATGTCATTGCCAACGGCTCGCGCGGCATGGCGGCTGAACTGGCCCTGCGCGTGCCAAGGCTGGTCGTCATTGAGATCGATGCGCCGGCCGAACTGATTGCGGCACGCCTTGCCGCGCGGGGCCGCGAGTCAGCCGATGACATCAGCCGCCGCCTTGCGCGCTCGCGCGCCCCCTATCCCGCCACGCTCAACGTGGTGCAGGTCATGAACGACGGCGATCTGCCCACCGGCGCTATGCGACTGCTTGATGCAATCGTCGCGAACCTGGGTGATCAACGACCGGGCAACGAGACGCCCGCGCCCCCACTTGCGCCCGCCCGTCCCAGCACCGCCGCCGCAAGACTGCTCGGCGACAAGCTCGCCGGCCGGCGACTCGACCAGCCCGCCTGGCAGCAGCTGCTCGGCGCAGTCATCGACGGCACGCTCGACGAAGCCGGTCGCAACGCGCTTCTCGTCGCCTGCGCCCATGATCTCGATGATGATGAGCTTGCCTGCGTGGCGCGCTGGCGCTGTACGCTCATGCCCCGCATCGACTGGGGCCGCACCCCCGTCGTCGACAAACACTCACTGGGCGGTACGGCAGGCAGCCGGGTCACCATGGTGGTGGTGCCGATCGTCGCCGCACACGGTCTGCTGATTCCCAAAACCTCATCGCGCGCCATCACCTCGGCGGCCGGCACGGCCGACGCCATGGAGGTGCTTGCGCGGGTGGATCTGACGCCCACCGAACTGCGTGCGACCGTCGAGCGTGCAGGCGGCTGTATCACCTGGAACGGCAGGCTCAACCACTCCATTCTCGACGAGAGCATGCATCGGCTGGAGCGCCAGCTCGGGTTGGATACCCGGCGCTGGTCGGTGGCCTCGATCCTGTCGAAAAAATGGTCGGCAGGCTCCACCCATGTCGTGGTGGATATCCCCTACATGCCCCACGGAAAGGTGGCCACGCTCGAAGACGCCCGCGAACTCGCCGCCACGTTCGATCGGCTGGGAGCCCGGCTCGGCATGACCGTGCGAGCCTATCCAAGCGACGGGTCAGCGCCGATTGGTCGTGGTATCGGACCCGCGCTCGAGGTGCGCGATGTGCTGCGAGTGCTCGACTGCGACCCGCTTGCGCCGGCCGATCTACGCGCCAAAGCGGTGCTCTTCGCCGCGCGCATTCTTGCCCTCGACCCGGGCCTGGGCGATGTACGGCGGGGCGAGATTCGCGCGCTCGAACTGCTGCAAAGCGGTGCTGCCCGGCGAGCAATGCAGGCGATCATCGACGCACAGGGCGCGCGGCCTGGGCCGGATGCAACACCGCTTCATTCTCACCCGATCACAACGGATCAGGCTGGCCAGGTGCTTGCAATCGATGCGCGCCGAATTTCGGCGATCGCCCGACTGGCCGGCGCGCCGACGGACCCCCACGCGGGCGTTGATCTCGCATGTAGCCGCGGCGATACCGTGAGGCGCGGCGCGCTCCTCTTTCATGTGCAGGCCCGCCAACGCGATCGTCTGGCCGAAGCGCTCGCCGCAGCCCAGGCCGATCCGGGCATCCGTCTGAGTCCGGCCTGAGGCAGGGCAAACCGTCATCAGGCCCTACTCGCGGCGGCTGCCCGGCTGAGGGCGCTTGCCCACGGTCACGGTGACTTCGAGTTCGCGCCCTTCACGCACCAGCTTCAGTCGTGCGCGCGCCCCGGGCACCAGTCCGGCGATGGCGTTCAGCATGGCCGTGGTGCCCGTAACCGTCTGCCCCTCGACCGCCACCAGAATATCGCCGGGTCGTACGCCCGCCCGCTCAGCCGGACCGTTCCGAATGACCGACGCAATCAGCGCGCCGCTGCGGCGGGCAAGCCTGAATGCTTCGACGAGCTCCGGGGTCAGGTCCTGCGGCTCGACGCCGATGTAGCCCCGCGTGACCGCTCCGTCGCGAAGAATCTGTTCCAGCACCAGCCGCGCCGTGGAGATCGGCGTTGCAAAGCCGATGCCCAGTGAACCCGGCGCACCGCTTCGCGAGTAGATCGCGGTGTTGATGCCGATCAGCCGGCCACGAACATCGACCAGCGCGCCACCCGAATTCCCCGGATTGATCGCAGCGTCGGTCTGGATGAAATTCTCGAACGTATTGATGCCGAGCTGACTGCGGCCCAGGGCACCCACAATGCCCATGGTGACCGACTGCCCGACACCAAAGGGATTGCCGATCGCAAGCACCACATCGCCGATTCGGAGCGACTCGGAATCACCGAATTCGATTCCCGGCAAATCACGCCGCTCGATCTTCAGCACCGCGAGATCGGTTTCCGGATCGCTACCGACCAGCCTTGCGCGTTCGCGCGCGCCGTCGGCAAGCAACACCACGATGCCATCGGCGGACTCCACCACATGGTGACTGGTGAGGATGTGGCCATCGCGGCCCACCAGTACCCCAGATCCGAGATTGCTCCACGGCTGCCGATCGGGCGGCACGGGCTCGCCGAAAAACCGTCTCACCGAGGGGTCGGTCATGGGATGGCCGGGGGGGAGGCGTCCGGCGCGCGTGGTGTGGATGTTGACCACCGCAGGCATCGCACGCTGCGCGGCAAACGCGTATGACACAATCGCCGCCTCACGTGGCGCCTCGGTGGACCCGCTCGCACCGCCGGCACCACCGGTCAGCGCGGCGGGCCACGACAGCCGTCGCGGCAGCCACTCGGGCCGCAGCGTCGCGATCACGAAAACAATCGCAAGGACGACGACAACCGTCTGCGCAAACAGCAACCAGAGTTTTCTGAGCATGAAAGCCGAAACAAAAACGGGCGGCACAGCCACCCGATCAGGTGTGAGAAGCGTGAGCGCACGGACGCTCGGCGACTGGCTGGACGCCACGCTCGAGACCAACCGCTTCAAGGATTATTGCCCAAACGGTCTGCAGGCGGAAGGAACGCGCCCGATTCGCCGGCTCGTCTGTGGGGTCACTGCGAGTCTGGCACTTGTGAAGGCAGCGCGAGCCGCACGCGCCGACGCCTTGCTGGTCCATCACGGCTGGTTCTGGCGAGGCGAAGATCCGCGCCTCGTCGGCACCCAACTGTCACGGGTGCGCGAGCTCCTCGAGGCGGGCATTCATCTGTTTGCCTACCACCTGCCGCTTGATGCGCATGCTGAACTGGGTAACAACGCCCAACTCGCCCGTCGCCTGGGCTGGCAAACCGACGGGCGGCTGGGCGAATACGACCTGGTCAGCTGGCACCAGCTTCCAGACCGGCGGGACGCGCGCGAGGTTGCTGCCCACCTCAAGCGTCGGCTGGGGCAGACGCCGGTCATGGTCGGCACGCTCGATCGACCGATCCGGCGCATCGCATGGTGTACCGGGGCCGCACAGGACATGATTGTTGAAGCCGCTAAATCAGGCGCTGATGCCTTTGTGAGCGGCGAAATTTCAGAGCGCACCACGCATCTGGCGCGTGAACTCGGCCTGGTCTATTTCGCTGCCGGCCATCACGCCACCGAACGCTATGGCGTACAGGCCCTCGCGCAGGCGGCCGCGCAAGCGCTGGGCCTCGAGCAGCAATTCATCGACGATCCGAATCCTGTCTGAACACAAGTCTCAGCCCGGCGGCTTGTCAGGCGAAGGACTGGGGGAGCCCGATGCACCGGCGGGGGCAGCCATCGGTTCGGCGGGCGCCGCACTGACCGCACCCCCCGTACCGGAATCGGCTGAGGAGCCTGCGGCAGCGCCTTCGGATGCCGGAGGCTCCGCCTTGGCGGCATCGGACTCCGTGCTCTCCGGTTTGCGGCTGTAGGCCTTGATGAATCCAGCCAGGTAAATGCCCAGTTCGTAGAGCAGGATGAGCGGAATGGCGAGCATGAACTGGCTCAGCACATCGGGCGGCGTAAGAATGGCCGCCGCCACGAATGCACCCACAATCACATATCGACGAACGTCGCGCAGCTGCTGCTGGGTGACCATGCCAAGCTTGACCAGCAGCATCTCCACCACCGGCACCTCGAAAGCCACCCCGAAGCCGAAGAAAATCGCCAGGGTGAAGTCCCAGTACTTCTGCAGGTCCTGCATGATCTCGGCACCGGTGCCCTCGGCAAACGAGAAGAAAAACTTGTAGGCAGCGGGCAGCACGAACATGTAGGCGAACCCGATCCCGACCACCAGAAAAAACACACTTGACATGATGAGCGGCAACGCAAATCGCTTCTCATGTTCATAGAGCCCCGGCGCAACGAACGCCCAGGCCTGGTAAAGCACCCAGGGCAGTGAAAACAGTAACGCCGAGAGGAACGCCACCTTGGTGAGCGTGAAGAATGCGCCCTCGCCTGCGAGGAATACCGGCTTGGCGCCCGGGGGCATGGCTTCATAAAGCGGCAGCGACAGGAACCACATGATGTCGCGCGAAAAATAGAAGCACACGCCGAACATGATCAAGACGAGGATCAGCGACTTGATCAGCCGGTCACGCAGCTCGACCAGATGCGAGATGAAGCTTTCTTCCTGGGGCATGGGCAATGCACTCAGCTCCGGTAGAAACGCCGCTTCGGGCGCTTGCGTTTGAGTTCGCGGTCGCGCTCGATCCGGCGATCGCGGATGCGGTCACGCGAGCGACGGACGGCGTAGATGCGGTCCCAGTCGGTCACCGGCTCGGCGGGTTTGGCATCACCCTCGAACGATGACGCGAGTGAATCGAACTGCGCCTGCGCACCATCGACCACGGATTTAACCGAGGACTCCACCTCGCGAGCAGCGGTGGTGACCTCGGTCTGGAGCTTACGCAGATCTTCCAGATCCATCTGCCGATTGATATCGGCTTTCACATCGGTCACATAGCGTTGAAGCTTGCCCAACCACTGACCAACCTGACGCGCCACCCGGGGCAGGCGCTCGGGGCCTAACACCATCAGCGCTACCAGCGCGGTGACGGCCATCTCGCTGAATCCGAAGTCGAACATGCGGGGCTCGGGGGCAGCGCGAGCACGGCGCTCAAAACGAAGCGAGCGGCTTCGCCAGCCGCTCGCCTGTCAGAGACCGGGCGCGCAGCCCGTCAGTGCTTTTCCTTGGCTTCCACGTCGATGGTCCGCGCAGCCACCTGCGCGGGCGGGACTTGCTGCGTGGGCGCAGCCGCCGGCGGCGGTTGCGCCGGCGCCTGCGCGTCGGCGGCCGCTTTGTCTGCGCCGTCTTTCATGCCTTCTTTGAAGCCCTTGACTGCTCCGCCGAGATCAGAGCCGATGTTCTTCAGCTTTTTGGTGCCGAAGATCAGCATGATGATCACGAGCACGATCAGCCAGTGCCAGATGCTCATCGCTCCCATTTGTTCCTTGCTCCTGGTGATGCCGGCTCAGCGGCGCAAATTGCCCGAGCCCAGCGGTTCGGGTCCGCCCAGCACGTGGACGTGGAGATGATACACCTCCTGCCTGCCGACCCTGCCGTTGTTGACAATGACCCTGAAGCCGTCATGCAGCCCCTGCTCACGAGCCAACACGCCAGCCATTCCAAACAGCTTTCCGATCAGCGTCTGATGTGACAAATCCGCGTCATAGAGGTTTTCCAGGTGCAATTTCGGAATCATGAGGACATGCACCGGCGCACTCGGGTTGATGTCGTGAAACGCGAGGATGTCGTCGTCCTCGTAGACCTTCTTCGCAGGGATCTCACCCCGAACGATGCGGCAAAAGATGCAATCATGCTTCAAGCCTGTTCTCCTTCACGAGCGATTGCCTTCCTGAGGGCTTTCTCCTCCAGACCCGACAGCCCTTCCCGGCGCGCGAGTTCGGCAAGTACATCATCAGGTCCCAGCCCAAAGTGAGCGAGCATCACCAGGCAGTGAAACCACAGGTCGGCGGTCTCGGCAACGATGCGCTCGCGCTCGCCATCCTTGGCGGCCATCACGGTTTCAGTGGCTTCCTCGCCGATTTTCTTGAGCACCGAATCGGGCGCGCGCGCGAGCAGCCGTGCGACATAGGAGCTGCCCGGATCGGTTCCTTTGCGCGACTCGATGACCGCGGCCAGGCGCGCAAGCACCGCTTCGGCGGCAGGCTCGGCCGCCTGGGTGCGGTCGGGGTGAATGGACTGGGCCGCATCCGACCGGGGGGTGTTCATCGGTAGATCAGCTCCGGATCTTTCAGCACGGGGTCAACCGCCACCCAGCCACCAGCCTCGAGGCGGCTGAAAAAACATGACTGACGGCCTGTGTGACAGGCGATGTCGCCCGCCTGCTCGATTGAAAGCAGCACCACATCGCCGTCACAGTCGAGGCGGATTTCATGCACCCGCTGGCTGTGCCCCGATTCTTCGCCCTTGCGCCAGAGCCGTCCGCGCGAGCGCGACCAGTAGACCGCGCGCCCCGTGTCGGCGGTTTCTGCCAAGGCCTCGCGATTCATCCAGGCAACCATCAGTACCCGCCCGCTCTTCGCATCCTGGGCAATGGCGGGCACCAGACCTGCGGTATCCCAGCGCACTTCATCGAGCCAGCCCGCGGAGGCATTCGCCGCTTGTGTGGGCTCACTCATTGCCGCACCGGAATACCGCGATCGGCCATCAGCCGCTTGGCCTGCGCAACGGTGAATTCGCCAAAGTGAAAAATGCTTGCCGCGAGCACGGCATCGGCACGCCCCTCGGTCACGCCCTCCGCCAGATGCTCGAGACCACCGACCCCCCCGGAAGCAATCACCGGGATGCCGACCGCATCGGCCACCGCGCGGGTGAGACCCAGGTCAAACCCCTGGCGGGTTCCATCCCGATCCATGCTGGTGAGTAAAATCTCGCCGGCACCGAGCGCGGCCATGCGCGCGGCCCAGGCGACAGCGTCGAGGCCCGTGCCGCGACGTCCTCCATGCGTGAATACCTCCCAGCCGCGACCATCGGCGCGCGCGCGTGCGTCTATCGCGACCACGATGCACTGCGAGCCATATTTGTCGCTGGCAGCGCGCACGAATTCCGGGTTGTGCACGGCGGCCGTGTTGATGCCGACCTTGTCGGCGCCCGCGCCGAGCATGCGACGGACGTCGGCCAGTTCGCGGATTCCGCCGCCGACCGTGAGGGGAATGAAGACCTGGGCCGCCACCTGCTGGACCACATCCACCATCGTGGCACGTTCGTCGCTGCTGGCCGTGATATCGAGGAACGTAATCTCATCGGCGCCCTGGGCATCGTAGCGACGCGCAATTTCCACCGGATCACCGGCATCCCGGATGTCTACGAAGCGAACGCCCTTGACCACACGGCCAGCGTCCACATCGAGACAAGGAATGATGCGCTTGGCGAGGCCCATCGCGAGAAACTGACGCTGCGGGTCGAGTGCGGGACGCGCCTCA
>JALREG010000072.1 GCA_023253905.1 Burkholderiaceae bacterium | reverse complement strand
CCGACATTTTAGCGAGGTGCGACACATCGCCCCAGCCGAGCACGCTAAATTGCTCGCCGTTCCAGCCAATCCGATTGATCGAAGCGTTGTTAAGCTCAAACCGCCGGGGTGCGTCTGGCGCCAGCCCCGAGGCAATGCGGTAGATTGAATCGAGCACGCCGCCGTGGGTCACCGCCACCACGGTCTGCCCCGCATGGCGCGTCGCGAGCTGCTGCATCTGCCCGAACACACGGGCGCGCAACGCCACCAGCGATTCGCCCCCACCCGGCAGCTCATAGTCGGGCACGCGGTCACGCCAGCGCTGATACGCCTCGGGGTGGTCACGAAGCAGTTCGTCGTGGGTCTGCCCTTCAAACGCTCCATAGCTGCGCTCGCGCAGTTCGGGCTCAATCGCCACCGCCAGCCCCAGCGCCTCGGCGATCGGACGCGCCGTTTCGCGGGCCCGGCCAAGGTGGCTGGAATAGATTGCTGCGAGCCGGTAGCCCCGGAGCCTGTCCGCGGTGTGCCGCGCCTGCTCAAGACCCCTCGCGTTGAGCGCAATGTCAATACAGCCCTGGAAACGCCGCGCCCGGTTCCAATCGGTCTCGCCGTGACGGATAAAGATCAGCTCGGTCATGCTCATGTAGAAGAGGGCTCCGCCTTCGGTTCTTGCCGCAGCCACAGTGTGACCGGCCCGTCATTGATGAGCGACACCTTCATGTCAGCGCCAAACACGCCCGTACCAACGGGCGCATGCGCCTGCCGCGCCAGCGTCACGAATCTTTCAAACAGCCGTCTCCCCTCATCGGGTGGCGCGGCACCGGTAAAGCTTGGGCGGGTGCCCGAGCGCGTGTCGGCTGCGAGCGTGAACTGAGGCACGATCAGAAGCCCTCCGGAGACATCGACCACGCTCCGGTTCATCCGCCCCGCCTCGTCAGAAAAGCAGCGCAATTTGAGGAGTCGGGCAAGCAGGCGCTCACAGAGGCTGTCGTCATCGTCCCGCTCGGCACAAAACAGCACCAGTAGACCGGTTTCAATCTCACCCGTGATACGGCCATCAACCCGAACTGCGGCCTCGGAAACGCGTTGTACCAATGCGAGCACAGCGGGCCTTTCGCGAAAGCGCCTGGCGGGAGACCCCGCTCAGGCTCCCAGGGTGACGCGGGCAAAGCGCCGCTTACCTACCTGCACGACATAAGTTCCCACTGGGAGCTTGAGCGCCCGATCCTCGACGCGTTCGCCGTCGATTTTCACGCCCCCCTGTTCGATATTGCGGATGGCCTCCGAGCTCGATGCCACCAACCCGGCCTGCTTGAGAAGCGCAGAGATGGCAAGCGGCGCCCCGCCCAGCGACACCTCGGCGATGTCGTCGGGAATGGCCCCCGCACGGAACCGCGCCTCAAAGTCTGCCAGCGCCTGCTCGGCCGCCGATGCCGAATGGAAGCGGGTCACGATTTCCTGGCCCAGCATCACCTTGACGTCGCGCGGGTTGCGGCCCGCCGCGCATTCAGCCTTCAGACGGGCGATTTCATCGAGGCTGCGAAAGGACAGCAGTTCGAAATACCGCCACATCAGCTCATCGGAAATCGACATGAGCTTGCCGAACATCTCGCCCGGTTGCTCACTGATACCCACATAGTTGCCCTTGGATTTCGACATCTTGTCGACGCCATCGAGCCCTTCGAGGAGCGGCATGGTGAGAATGCACTGCGGCTCCTGTCCCATCTCGCGCTGCAGCTCGCGCCCGACCAGCAGGTTGAATTTCTGGTCGGTGCCGCCAAGCTCGATATCGGCGCGCAACGCCACCGAGTCGTAGCCCTGCATGAGCGGATACAGAAACTCATGCACCGAAATGGGCACCCCGCCCCTGAACCGGCGCGAAAAATCATCGCGCTCCATCATGCGGGCGACGGTGTAGCGAGAGGCAAGCTGAATCATGCCGCGCGCGCCCAGCGGATCACTCCACTCGGAGTTGTAGCGAATCTCGGTGCGCTCGCGATCCAGTACCAGGCTTGCCTGATTGAAATAGGTGCGCGCGTTCTCCTCGATCTGCTCGCGGGTGAGCGGCGGGCGCGTGCTGTTGCGGCCCGACGGATCGCCGATCATGGCGGTGAAGTCGCCGATCAGGAAAATGACGGTGTGGCCAAGATCCTGCAACTGCCGCATCTTGTTCAGGAC
>JALREG010000392.1 GCA_023253905.1 Burkholderiaceae bacterium | reverse complement strand
GCCCGCACACATCGAGCAACCTGAGAAGCCCCACTGCATGCCAGCGTCGACAAAAATGCGGTCGAGCCCGAGAGCCTGCGCCTGCCGGCGCACCTCGTCAGAGCCTGGTGCCACCAGCGCGCGCACCCCCTCGGCGACACGCCGGCCCTTCACGAGCGCGGCGGCGGCCTGAAGGTCTCCCAGCCGTGCATTGGTGCAGGAGCCGATGAACACATGACGGATCGGCACATCGGCCAGGGCCATGCCGGGTTGCAGCCCCATATAGTCGAGTGCCGCGCGCATGGACTGCGATGCCGCAGCACTGGCGGCGGCTGACGGATCGGGAACACGCTGCGATACGCCAATCACGTGCTCAGGACTGGTGCCCCAGGTGACCATGGGCTCAAGCGCGCTCCCGTCGAGATTGACCACTCGATCGAAGCGCGCACCCGTGTCGGTCACGAGCTTGCGCCAGTCGGCCACAGCACGGTCGAACTGCTCACCGCGCGGCGCATGCTCACGACCTGCGACCCATTCGAACGTGGTGTCGTCGGGCGCCACCAGCCCCGAGCGCGCCCCCGCCTCAATCGACATGTTGCAGACAGTCATCCGCCCTTCCATGGACAGTGACCGGATGGCGCTACCCGCGTATTCAATGGTGTGACCGGTGGCCCCGGCTGCGCCGATCTTGCCGATGATGGCAAGGATGATGTCTTTTGCCGTCACACCGGGTCCGAGCACGCCATCGACCTGAATCAGCATCGAGCGACTCTTCCGCTGCCAGATTGTCTGCGTAGCAAGAACCTGGCTGACTTCAGAGGCGCCGATACCGAAGGCAAGCGCACCCATCGCGCCGTGCGTGGCAGTGTGGCTATCGCCGCAGACAATGGTCATGCCTGGAAGCGAAAGCCCCTGCTCGGGCCCGATCACGTGCACGATCCCCTGGCGGGGGTGCCCCATTCCGAAGGCACGAATGCCGTGCAGGGCAGCATTGGCTTCGAACCGGCGAATCAGGGAGCGGGCCTCGGCATCCGGCTGATCATCAATCGCGGGGCCGCGGGTGGGAACGTAATGATCGGCTACGCCAAAGGTTCGCTCCGGGCTTCGAACCGGAAGACCGCGCTCGGCGAGGATCTCGAAGGCCCGGGCCGAGCCTTCATGAAACAGATGCCGGTCAATGAAGAGCAGCGTCTGGCCATCATCGGCGCGCTCATGCACCGCATGAGCCGTCCAGAGCTTGTCGTAAAGCGTTGACGCGTACGCGGAGGCGGTCATGTCGCGCTGCCCTCAGGAAACCTTGTAGCGGCGGGAGACTTCATCCCACTCGGTGGCGCCGACTCGGTTGAAGCTCTGCTGCGGCGTGAGTTCCAGCCCCGGGGACGCATGCCGGCCAAGACGTCGAGTCTCCTCCAGCACACGATCGCAGGTGGCCATCACCGCCTTGAACAACATGCCCGGAAGAATCGCGATCCGATACCCCATCGCTTCAGCGTCGGCAAACGGCACATCAGGTGTCTTCCCTTTCCAAACCAGATTCAGCAAACAGGGCCCGTGAACCCGGCGAGGAATGTCGGCGACTTCATCAAGATTTTGCGCGGCTTCCACAAAGGCCATGTCTGCGCCCGCATCCAGTGCATCGTTTACGCGACCAATCGCCTCATCAAGCCCAAGGCTTGCACGACTGTCGGTTCGGGCGATGATCAGAAAGTCGGCTGACTCCCGTGCGCCCGCTGCCGCGCGGATCTTGTTCACAAACGCGGCACGATCGATGACTGTCTTATTTTCGAGGTGGCCGCATTTCTTGGGAAAGGCCTGGTCCTCGATATGCATACCCGCCACGCCCCGCCGTTCGTATTCACGAACCGTACGCGTCATGTTGAGTTCGTTGCCAAAGCCGGTATCGGCATCGGCAAACACCGGAACACCTACCGCATCGGCGATCCTGCCTGCATTACCTGCCATCTCGGTCATGGTGGTGAGGCCATAGTCGGGGTAGCCGAGCGTAGCGGCGGTGCCTGCGCCAGTCATGTAGACCGCGTCAAACCCCGCCTGCTCGATCATTCGGGCGGTGATGCAATCGTAGGCGCCCGGGGCGATCAGCATTTGAGGGCGCGCGAGGAGTTCTCGCAACTGTCGTGCGGGATTTTTCAAGGCCATGTCGAGATCCGCTGGATGGGTTGGGAAGTGTTGTCTCGGAGTATGCCATCAGCGCCCCTCTCCCACGTACCGATCCGTATCTGCACTCAACCGAGGGATCGAAGCTGCCAACGCCATTCCGCCAAAGCCATTACCGACCTTGTGCGCTTGAGGTAACTCCTGTCAAATCGGACGAATTTGATTCGGGAGCACCGCTGATGGCAACAAGACATTCCTTCGATCTGATCGTGGCGGGTTGCGGAATCGCCGGGCTATCGGCAGCGGTCGCGGCCGCCGAGCGTGGCGCCCGGGTGGCGGTGCTCGAGCGAGCGCCCATGGAAGATCGCGGTGGGCAAAGCCGCTACACCGAGGCGTACCTTCGCATGAAGAGTCATCGCGAGGTTTCTGACGACTTCGAGACGCATTTTGCGGAAAACGGTTGCGGCAGCCTCGACCCCGACCTGATTGAGCAGAGCGCAGAATCTCAGCCGCGCGGCATGGTCCGCGCACTGAGCCTCACCGACCCCCACTTTATTGAAGCCCTCGCTCAGAACGCGGGGCCCGCAGTGTCATGGCTCACCGGGCTCGGCGCCCGGTTCGACTTCCTGCCCACCCAGTTCCTCACCAAATCGCAACCGCGACTCCTGCCGGTGGGCGGCGGGCATGCGCTGGTCGACGTATTAGCCACCGCCGCCGAAAGGCTGGGGGTGAGCTTCTTCTACGAAACCACCGCCCAATCGCTCATTGAGTCCATCGCAGGTGGAGTTGCTGGATTGAAGGCGCGCGACGCCAGAGGGCAATCAATCGAGTTTTCAGGCCCTGTTGTGCTCGCCAGTGGCGGATTCCAGGGCAACGCGGAAATGATGACGCGATATGTCGGTCCCCGGTCAGTACATTTACGGCCGATCTGCAAGGGGGGCTACTACAACCGTGGCGAAGGCATCCGAATGGCACTGGAACTCGGCGCTGCCACCTGCGGCGATTTCGGTAGTTACCATGCAGAGCCGATCGATCCGCGATCGGGTCTATCAGAGCCCTCGGTCTTCATTTTTCCGTATGGGATTCTGGTGAACCGCGAGGGGTTGCGGTTTACCGATGAAGCGCCCGGCACGGTCGATGCCCACTATGAATCCATCACCCGCAGAATCTACGAACAGTCACAGGGTCGAGCCTGGGTCGTGCTGGATGCGCGCCACCAAAGCATCCCCAACTATCGGCTTGCCATCCGTACCGATCAGGCCCCCATCGTGGCCGATTCCATCGAAGGTCTGGCAGGCGCGATCCATGTACCGGCTGAAGCGCTCCGCGCTACCGTCACCGCCTACAACGCCGCTTGTAGCGGGGAGGCCTGGCGTCCCCTCGAGCTCGACGGCGTACGAACCTCGGGACTCTTTCCCGCGAAGTCGAACTGGGCGTGCCCGATCGATCGCCCGCCGTTTCACGCCTACCCCATCATGTCGGCCAACGTATTTACTTTCGGCGGCCTGAAAGTCGATCCCGACGCTCGCGTGTTGTCGTCTGACGGGCACCCGATTCCGGGTCTGTACGCCGCAGGCGAAATCATCGGCAGCTATTACGGTGTCTACACCGGCGCGACCTCAGTGATGAAAGGCATGGTGTTCGGCCGGCAGGCAGGGCTGCATGTCACCGCCCGCGGTTCCAAGGTGGCAGCATGAACGCCGCTCGCGAATCGTTTGCGGGACGGGTTGCGCTAGTCACCGGTTCGCAGGGTGCAATCGGTTCAGCGGTCGTTCGCCTGCTCACGGAAGCAGGCGCGCGCGTGTTTTGTGCCGACCAGCGCGGCGAGATTCCGCCTGACGCGGCAGGAACTGCGGGTCATGCACCGATTGCGCTTGATGTCCGCCAGGCGTCGCAGATTCGGGCGCTCTTTCAATCCATCGAGTCAGCCGGTCCGCCGGTTGACACGCTGGTCAATGTCGCAGGAATCGTATCGTTCGGATCGGCGCAATCGCTCGACGAAGCGGAGTGGGATCGTGTTCTTGACATCAATTTGAAGGGTACGTTTCTCTGTTGCCAGGCCGCGATCGCCGGGATGAAGCGCCTGCAGTTCGGGCGGATCATCAACCTGGGCTCGGTCGTCGGCAAAAACTCGGGCAATGCCCGGCCATGGCTGAATCCCGACGAGCAGGCTGTCGCAAGTAACGTTGCTTACGGCGCATCAAAGGCTGGTGTTCATGTACTCACCGGATTTCTTGCAAGGGAGCTTGCGGCGCACGGCATCACCGTCAATGCGCTCGCACCTGGCCCGATTGCCACCGCCATGACCACGGCGTTTCCTCCCGCACTGCGCGCGCTCATTCCACGCGGCCGGATGGGAACACCCGATGACGTAGCGCGGGCAGCGCTGTTTCTTGCGAGCCGCGAGTCTGATTTCATCACCGGCGAAATTCTCGACATCAACGGCGGCATGTGGAGCGACTGAGCCGCTCGTCCGCCTATCAACCCAGGGAGCCTCTCATGACACAAGCCCTACGGACCGCGCTCTGCACGGTCGCCCTTACCGTGCTCGGAACCATGGCCAGCGCGCCCGCCGTCGCGCAGGAGAAATATCCATCCCGCACGGTCAGAGTGGTCGTACCGTTCGCAGCGGGGGGGGCAACTGATCTTCTCACGCGGATTGCAGCCACGGAACTGTCCAAGCGCCTGGGACAGAATTTCGTGGTGGAAAACGTGACGGGCGCCGGTGGTCTGATTGGCGCCCAGCAGGTGGTGAGCGCCAAACCCGACGGCTACACCCTGCTTGCCGGCTCGCCTGGCCCGATCACCATCATGCCGGTCATTGCCCGGAAGCCTGTTGGCTACGATGTAGACAAGGATCTCGTACCGATCACGCTTATCGCTGACAGTCCCGGCGCGATGGTGGTCGGAAAGGGCTCGAAGTACCGCACCATTCAAGAAGTCCTGGCGGCAGGTAAAGCGGGAACACGCCTCACCTGTGGTTCCTCAGGGGTGGGGGCGTTCAGTCATTTGAACTGCGAGCTTCTCAAGTCGCTCACCGGTCTCGATATCGTTCACGTGCCCTATCGCGGCGCAGCGCCCGCACTGGTCGACCTGGTGGGGGGCCAGTTTGATTTCATCATCGAGAACTATCCTTCGCCCGCCAAGCTTATCGAGTCGGGCGAGGTTCGGCTGCTGGGCGTGACCTCGGCCACACGCTTCGCGCTCAAACCCGACGCCGCCACGCTGGTGGGAGCCGGTGTCACGGGGCATGTCATGAGCGCCTGGATAGGACTGATGGCGCCCGCCGGCACGCCTGCTGCCGTGATCAATGCAGTGCAGCGTGAAACCGCAGAAGGACTCAAGGATCCAGCAGTTCAGAAGCGGCTGGCCGACATGGGGGTGGTAGGGGGTGGCAGCCTGCCCGCTGACTTCGCCCGCTATTTATCCGCCGAGCGTGAGACCTATCGCAAGCTGTCGGCACAGACCGGCCTCAAAGTGGACTGACGAATAAGCCCGCTGCCTTCAGAACTTTCCTGCGCTTGCCCCGCCATCCACCATCACTACCTGACCGGTGATGGCGGCGGCCGCGCGTGAGGCAAGAAAGAACGCAGTCTCCGCAACATCGTCAACCGTCGGGATGCGCCCCAGCGGAAGGGCGCGCGCGGCATCGCGCAGGCCCGCTTCAACGGACACGCCCGCGCGGGCATAGGCTTGGTGCAGAAACGGGGTGTCAAGCACCGTGGGCGCGAGCGCGTTAACCCGAATACCGAGCGGCCCCAACTCCAGCGCGAGCGAGCGTGCGAGGCCAGCGACCGCATGCTTGCTCGCGGTATAGACGCTGCGACCCGCGCGGCCCGTGACGCTCTGAAGAGACCCCATCAGAAGCAAACACGGATCGGCCCCTCGCGCGAGGCTATCGATTGCAGCCCGGGCCGAAAGAATGGTGCCCACGACGTTGACCGAGATCACCCGGTTAATTTCCTCTGCGCTCGCCTCGCGCAGCGGGCCTGCGAATGGCACACCTGCGTTGGTCACCAACACATCAATGGGCCGACCCGCGTGCGCCTCCGCCAGATGAACGAGGCTCGCGCAATCGGATTCGTTCGATACATCGCAGCGCATCACGCCCACCGCATGACCCAATTCCGCCACTGCGGATTCGAGCGCTCCCTCGTTGCAATCAGCGAGGAACACGCTTGCCCCCGCCGCCAGAAACCGACGCGCAAGCGCGCGTCCGATGCCTCCCGCTCCGCCCGTGATGACGACACTGCGTCGATCTGAATCCTGAACCATTTCGCCTCCTGCTGGTGGCTCTGAGCGTACCCGTCTGCGCTCGTCATTTCCATCATTTCGCGTGGACGCCGAAAACGGAAGGCACCTGCCTCGCGAACCATTGGCGCGATCGAACAGCGTTGCTACACTCGGCAAGAACTGGCACCGTGAACGCTGCAACGGCTAATTACGTGTGCCAATGCTCAGATCCCATTCGACAACAATCATCACGGAGACCCTCATGCCATCGCGACGTTCCATTTCCGCATCCATGGCCTCTGCAGCGCTCGCGGCGCTGCTTGGCGCCGGTGTCGCCACGCCCGCCCTCGCAGCCTTCCCCGAGCGGCCTGTCAAGCTGGTGGTTGGCTACCCGCCTGGCGGAGGCACGGATGTCATTGCGCGTCTGTTTGCCACCCAGCTCACCGAGCGGCTGAAGCAACCGGTGGTGATTGAGAACCGGCCCGGCGCAGCGGGCATGATCGGGTCCGAGTTTGTCGCCAATGCGCCTGCCGACGGCTACACCATGATCTTTACCGCAAGCGATACTCACACCATCAATCCCCATGTGTATCCCAAGATCCGCTACGACGCCCGCCGCGACTTCACGCCGGTAGGCCTTGCTGGCTTTCTCACCATGGCGCTGGTCACCAACAACAGTCAGCCCGGCACCCTGAAGGAATTTGTCGCTGCGGCCCGCGCCAAGCCGGGAAGTTTCAATTTCGCCTCGTGGGGCATTGGCAGTTCGTCCCAGATCGCCATGGAGTCGTTCCTTGCCACCTCTGGCATGAAAATGACCCATGTGCCCTTCCAGGGTGCTGCCCCTGCGCTTACCGCCGTCCTCGGCTCACAGGTTGAGGCCTTCATGGTTCCCATGACGCTTGCGGAACCCAACTTTCGAGCTGGCAAACTGAAGCTGATTGGCGTGGCGGCACCGCAGCGTGTGCCATGGGCGAAAGACATCCCCACCCTCGCCGAACAGGGCATTGATTCCGACGGCAGCATCTGGCTGGGCGTGCTCGCCCCTAGCAAGGTCCCGGCAGAAGCGATCAATGTCATGAACAAGGCACTTAACGAAGTCATCGCCGACCCTGCGGTGAGCGCAACCCTGTACAAGAACGGCTTCATTCCCAGAGGTGGCAGCGTTCAGGACTTCACCGGTTACCTGCAACGCGAATTCGAACGGATGGGCAAAGTCATCCGCGACGCAGGCATCAAGGCCGACTAAGCACAGGAACCGCGCAATGATCCGGATCTGGCACCAGAGCTTCACCGAACTGCACCAGCTGCCTGCCTATCAGCAGGCGATGGACGCCCATGTCCGTCGTGTGGTTCGCCCCGACACCGAGGTGGTGCTGCACGGCGTGAAGCCTGGAACCTATCCAGGCAATTACCCGGGTACGGACATTGCGCACTCCGCTCTGTACACCCTGCATGCTTCGCAATGGATCACTCAAGCCTTGAAAGCAAGCGATGAAGGATTCGATGCCTATGCCATGTGCACGCTGCCGAATCCGTTCATTCGCGAGATTCGGAGCCTGCTTGATATTCCCGTGGTGGGGTACGGTGAGGCGAGTTTTCATCTCGCGTGCATGCTGGGGCATCGATTTGGGCTGATGGTCTTCATTGCGCCCATGGCCCAGCTGTACCGCGAACAGATTGATGGCTATGGCCTCGGTGGTCGTTGCGCAGGCGTCAAGCCCGTGGGGTTCACCTTCCACGACGTGTTGAAGCACTGGAACGACCCCGCGCCCCTGATTGAGCGCTTTCGCGAAAGCGCAGCTGAGCTCATCGCAGCAGGTGCCGACGTGATCATTCCAGGCGAAATGCCACTCAACATCCTGTTGGCCTCAAACGGCATCACGCAGATTGATGGCGTGCAGGTGCTGGACGGTCTGGCGGTCACCCTGAAGCTCACTGAAAGCATGGTCGAGCTCAAGCGCAGCGTAGGCCTCTCACACAGCCATCACGGCTGGTTCAGCAACAAACCTTCGCGCGAGCGCGTCAATCAGGTGCTCGATTTTTACGGTCTCAAGATCTGAACGTTCGGCTGATGGAGTCTGATCATGGCATTACCCAAGCGCATCGTCATCCATGAACTGGGCCCCCGCGAGGGCATGCAGATCGAAAAGAATCCGATCGACACCTCCGAAAAAATTCGCCTGGTAGATCGGCTCTCCGAATGCCGGTTCCACGAGATCGAGGTCACCTCGTTTGTGAGTCCGAAGTGGGTGCCGCAAATGGCGGATGCCGAGCAGGTGGTGGCCGGCATCCAGCGCGCTGAAGGCACCCGATACACCGCCATCTACCTCAACACCCAGGGGCTTCAGCGCGCGGTCATGACAGGCAAGCTCGATGTCGAAGGCAGCCTCAGCATCACCGCGAGCGAGGCCTTCTCAAAGAAGAACACCAATCGCACGATCGCCGAAACGCTCGCAGAAACCGAGAAGCGTATTGAAGGATTTCAGCGCTTTGGCATCACGCCACATGAAGTGAGTGTGATGGCGGCCTTCGGCTGCAACTACGAAGGTGACATCGCACCCGACCATGTCGTTGGCCTGGTTGCTCAGCTGATGGACATCGCCGAGCAGAATCAGTACGACATCTCCATGATTCAGCTTGCCGACACCATGGGTTGGGCCAACCCGGAGGCCATTCGTCGGCTGGTCGGAAAGATCCAGGATCGCTGGCCCACCCGCCGCATCAACCTTCATCTTCATGACACCCGCGGGATGGGGCTGATGAACGCCTTCGCCGCCCTCGAAATGGGCGTGGACGACTTCGACTCTGCGGTCGCGGGCCTGGGCGGCTGCCCGTACGCAGGCTTCAAGGACGCTCCCGGAAATATCGCTACCGAAGACCTGGTCCATATGTGCCATGAGCTCGGCATTGAGACCGGGGTCGACCTCGAGAAGCTGCTTGATGTTGCACGGGAGGCGGAGAGGATCGTTGGGCATTCGCTTCCCGGGAAAGTCATGCGGGGCGGCCATCTCGACAGCTACCGGCGCACTGCGGCGGCAACGCGATCTGCGCAGTGAGCGAGCCCCTTTCCGCCGCAACCAATGCGGCCGATCTCTCGAAGTGGGTCGGTCGGCAGGGCGAACCCAAGCGGTCAACCGCTGCGCTTGATCGCGAGACCATCCGGCGCTTCGTGCAGGCCATCATGGACCGCGATCCGGTCTATTTCGATGACACCCATGCCGCTACCACTCGCTTTAAGAGCCTGGTCGCGCCACCGCTTTTCCCGGTGCATGCATTTCGAACCAGCGCCGAATCGCCCGATCCGCTGGTGTCGGTGCAGCTCGACCCGAATGCTGATGGCACGGCTGGTAACGATGGCATGTATTTTGGCCTGCCACCCATCGAGCACCCGTTCAAGCGGCTGCTCAACGGCGGCAACGAAATCGAGTTTTATCGCTGTCTAGCGCTTGGCGAGCGCTGCGTGGCTCGCGCGCGCTACGCTAACGTCCAGCTGAAAGAGGGTCGTAGCGGCACCATGCTGATGGTTGACATCGAGACTGAATTTCGCTCCGAGGCGGGTGAGCTTTTGCTCATCAACCGCCAGACCCTGATCTGGAGGTAGCGCGCATGAATTTCGAAGCGCTCAAGGTGGGCGAACGCCTCCACCAGATCGACAAAGGCATCATCACCACCGCGCACATCATGCGGTGGTCAGCAGCAGTCGAAAATTTTCATCGCATCCACTACGACGCCCCCTTCGCCACCCAGCACGATGGTCTGCCAGGCGTGCTGATCAACGGCTCATGGAAACAGCATGTGCTGGTTCAGTTGGTCAAAGATGCGCTAGCCCCGGATGGTTGGCTGTGGCGGCTTAAATTTCGCTATCGAAAAATGGATATCGCGGGTGATTCACTGCGCGCAGCCGCTGATGTCGTCGCAAAGTGCGAAGCGGGCGGCTTCGGGTTTGTGACCCTTCGAATCGCCCTGCTCGACCAGCGAGACCAGATCTCCACCGACGGGCACGCGATCGGCGTGCTGCCGCTTGCTGGTGGCCCCCCGGTGCCCTATCCGTTCCGGCCAGATCCCGCCTGGTCGTCTATTCGCTTTCCCGAGGACGCCTGACATGGCTTCCGGCCTTCGGATCGTCGATCTGCTCAGGCATCACGCCGAGCAGACGCCGAACCGGGTGGCCCTCCGAATTGACGGCGAGCCGAGAAGCTTTCTTCAACTGCACCAGGGCGTTCTGCAGGCTGCGGGCAGGATTCAATCCATTGCGCGCCCGGGCGACCGGGTTGGACTCTGGTTTCACAACTGCTTTGCCTGGGTGGAGTCTTTTCTCGCGCTCGACCTGCTCGGGGTGGTTTCGGTCCCGATCAATACACGCCTCACCGGACGTGAACTGCGGGTGATCATGGAGGCAGCTGCCCTGACCGCGATCATCACCACCCCGCACTACCGTAAGCGTCGATACACCGACGAGGCAATCGCCACGCTAACGCCCGCCGGGCGAACACTTGCCGTACTCGAAGCCTCAGACGCCCTGCCGCCGTCCGACTGGCCTGTCATCCAGCTTGAAGGCGATCGCGCGACACTTCCCGCAAGCCCTGCCGATGTGTTCTGCATTCAATACACCTCGGGCACCACATCGGTACCCAAGGGCGTCATGCTGACCGATGCTGCTTATCTGCAGACGGCATCGTACGTTGCCCGCTGTCAGCGGCTCACGCCTGCCAGTCGCTTTATCAGCGCAGCACCGTTTTTCCACTGTAGCGGCACCATGCATGCGCTCACCGTGTGCCTGCTTGCAGGATGCACGCTTGATTCGCTATCAGTCTGGGATCCCGAGCAGTTCGTTCATACGGTATCGCTCAGGCAAAGCGACACCGCCCACATGATCTATTTTCGTGACGTGCTGGCGATCGCAACCTCCGCGACACGTGAGCGACTTTCGTCACTTCAGGTGGCGCACGACCTGGGAACGGCCGAGTTCCTGCTTCGGATCGCCGACCAGCTTGGCGTTGCGGGGATTTCAAATCTCTACGGCATGACCGAAACCTGCGGCCAGTTCACCATGTGGACACCAGGCGAGCCCCTCACCCAGCGGGTCAGCGGCAATGGCCGCCCGCAGCCAGGTAACCAGATCCGTATCGCCGACCCCGACAGCTCAGCCGAAATGCCCGCCGGCGCAACCGGCGAGATTCAGATGCGGGGGCCGACGATCACTCCGGGCTACTTTGCCAATGCTGAAGCCATGGTGAGCGGCTTTACTCGCGATGGCTGGTTCCGGTCAGGCGACCTAGGACGGATCGGCGAGGACGGCGAGCTGATCTATGTGGCCCGCCTCAAGGAAATGATCCGCGTTGGCGGCGAAAATCTCGCGCCGGCGGAAGTCGAGCAGGCGCTTCGCGACCTGTGCCACACATCACAGGTATGCGCGCTTGGCGTCCCCGATTCACGGCTCGATGAAGTGGTGGCCGCCGTGCTGGTGGCACCCAAGGTGAACGACTGGGCCGATCTTGTCGCACGACTGCGCGAGCGTCTCGCGGGTTACAAGGTTCCACGCGCCCTGTATCTTGCAGAGAGCTTGCCGATGACCGCGACCAACCGCGTTCAGCGCGCAACGCTCAGGCAGTGGATTGAACGCGGTCAACTCCAACGTGTGATGTAGTCCCTGATCAAGGAGAGCGGTCATGAATGTTCGAAGCCACGACGAAGATGGCGCGATTCGCGCCGAGTCAATCACTCGCCGGCTGATCGACACACTGGGCGCCGATGCGGTCAGTACCGATCCTCAGGAACGGCAGCTGTTCTCGCTCGACTTTTCCGAGGAGGTGGGCGAAACCGCCATCGCTGTCGTGCGACCGAAAAGCGTCGAGGCCATCAGCGCACTCATGCGTCTGGCCTCAATGGAAGGCTTTGCGGTCAACACCCGTGGCGGCGGCATGTCCTACACCAAGGGCCATGTACCTGTACGGCCAGACACCGTGGTGCTCGACAACACAGGGTTCAACCGGATACTTGAGGTCAACACCACTGACCGCTATGTCAGTCTCGAGACTGGCGCCCGCTGGGCAGACCTTCGGGCTGCGCTCCTGGGCACAGGCATGCGGGTGCCCTACCTCGGCACGCTCTCGGGAAACTGGGCGACGGTGGGAGGCGGACTTTCACAAAACGCAACCGGCATGGGCCGGATGACACTCGCCGAGCATGTGCTGGGCCTCGAGGTGGTGCTGGGCGATGGCCGCGTGCTGCGCACCGGCTCGTGGGCTACGTCAGGGACCGCGCCGTTCTATCGCTACAACGGCCCCGACCTCACGGGCCTGTTTCTCTGCGACTCGGGCGCCTTCGGCATCAAGACCAAGGTTCATCTCCAACTCGAACCGTGGCCCAAAATGTCGTTTGGCTGTGTCACCTTTCCGGACCGGGTGTCGCTGGTTGCTGCGCAGGCGGCCATGGCCACCTCCGGTCTTCATACCGAAGCCTTCGCCTTCGATGGCTACTTTGTAGGCGAATACGCCCTGAAACCCGGCATCTCTGCCAGCGACAAGCGCCAGATGATCGACCGCTTCCTCGCTGACAATCCGGTCAGGTGGCGTGCATACCGCGCGCTCGCGCGCGCATGGCATCCCTCGGGCCTGGGATTTCTTAAGGGGCTTCCCAACGCGATGTACTACATCGCCGAGGCGGCTGATCAGGCGGCCGCCGACCGCGTTCAGCAGCGCATCGCCAAAATGCTCAAAGCGTTCGGTGCGCGTGAACTGCCCACCACAATCCCCTTCGGACTTCGCTACGGTCCCTACCTCAATGTCGGCGAAATCATGGCCAATCGTGAGGGCGAGGTGAATTTCCCGATCAACGCCAAGTTCCAGGCCTCCAAGGCAGTCGACGCCATGAAGGCGTTCGAGGCTTTTGCCGCCGACAATGCGGCGCTCATGCAAAAACATCAGATCAGAATGGCCTGCAACTCGCTGCTCCATGGCCATTTCTGGGGCATAGAGCCTGTGATCTTCTGGAAGCGACCGCTTGGTCCCTATCGTCATCACTATGCAACCGATGACCGTCGTCGCGCCACCCAAGACACTATCGACAACCCCGAGCGGAACGCTGTGGCGCTCGACCTCCGATACCGCCTTCAGCGCGTGTTTCGAGAGATGGGGTCGCTTCATGTGCAGTGGGCCAAGTCCTATCCCTTTGCCCAGGCCCTCGATGGCACAACCGCCTGGAACCTGCTTGAAGATCTCAAACGGGCCACCGATCCGCGCGGCGTGGTGAACCCCGGCGTGTTGGGGTTGGGTCTGCCCCCCGCCCCATGAGCGCCATCATGAAATGGACCGTCCACACGCTGGATCTGGGCGAGGTCGAGCTCAATACCCGTCGTCTGATCCCCAACGAACAAAAACGCGATCGGATGGTGTTTCCCGTTCAGGGATGGTTGCTTACGTCGGGTGATACCCGCGTGGTGATCGATACCGGGTTTCGAAGTCCCGACATCCTGAAGCGAATTGGCGATGCCGCTACCGGAATCGAATCGCCTGAGCAACGCCTGTCTGCTCAACTTGCACGCCACGGTGTTGAGCCGCATCAGGTCCACTATGTTTTGCATACCCATCTGCATATCGATCACGCCGGACAAACCGACCTCTTTCCAATGAGCACCACGGTCGTTATCAACCGGCGCGAACTTGAATATGCGGTGAGCGGGCTTTCAGGCCCCTCCTATCCTCCCGAGGACATCAAGCACCTGATCGATCGACTGCACACCCCCGGTGCGCTCTGTCTGCTTGACCTGGAGGGAACGGGCGGCGAGCAAATCCTGCCAGGGCTTCGCTGCGTGGCGGCAGGCGGGCACACAGAGGGATCGATGGTGGTCATCGCCGAGACCGATGCCGGCACGGTAGTCTTCTGCGGCGACCTGGTCTACAGCGTGCGGCACCAGCTGATGAGTCCAACCACGCTGCGAAACGACGTGATTGTCACCTCCAACCATGTGGTCTCGCGTCGCAGCGAAAAAATCGCACTTAAACGCCTCATGCAAACCGCGCAGCGCTTTTTTCTCTACCCCAGTCACGACTGGCCCGTTCTGGTCGAGGAGGGTCGCGTGACCGAGGGTGGCGAACGTACGCTTCGGGCCACGATGGGGCGTTGCTTCTGCTCAATCGGAGAGAGCGCCCAATGAAGATCTGGTACCAGAGTGCGAGTGCCTACCGCTACGAGCCGGTCTGGGACGATTACGGACAGACCCTCGAGTCGCAGTGTCGCCGAATCCTCCATCCCGATACCGGTCTCTACGTCACCGGCATCGCAGAAATGATCCGGGACATCGAGAACTGGCGAAGCTTTCAGTATTTCCAGAACGTTCAAACGCTTAACGCCATGCGTCAGGCCGAGCGCGAGGGCTATGACGCATTCGTGGTCGGATGCACGCTCGATGTAGGCGTCGCTGAAGGTCGCAGCCTGGTTGACATACCTATCGTGGGCATCAGCGAAAACGCTTATCACCTCGCAATGACCCTTGGCCGCATGTTCGCCGTGGTCACCAGTTCATCCGCATTCTGCGAGGTCTATGGCGAACAGGCCACACGATACGGTGTCGCCTCGCGGATGCTGCCGGGCCCCTACATTGTTGAGGCGTCCGAGGAAGAAATCGCCACCTCACTCGCCAACCCCGGGCCGCTACTCGAGCACTTTGTTGCGCAATGCGAGCGTGCAGTGCGCGATGGCGCATCGGTCATTGTTCCAGGGCCTGCGTTTCTCGCCACCCTCGCGCACCGGGCAGGACTCACCCAGGTTCTGGGCGCCCCCGTGCTTGACACCATCTCCGCTGCGGTCAAGTGCGCGGAAATGATGGCAAGCCTCTACAAAATCGGGATCACACCGTCGCGAAGAATCGGGGCGTATGCACGACCCGATCAAGCGCATCTCGATTCGTCGCTCGCCCGACTGTCGAAACAATTCCGGATCGGCTGACACCCCTCACGGCGTACCCCGAGGGCAACAGCGCGTGCGCCCAGGCTTCAGCGTGCAAACCAGGTGCGGTGTGAAAGTGCCCAGCGCGCATAGGCACGGGCGCAAGCCGCTGCATCGGGCGGCACTCGGAACTCGTCGGCGATGCGATCAGCGAGGAGCGGAGAACGCGTTCGCGTGAGGTCATCGTTGAACTCGATCCGGCGACCGCCTTCCTCGATGCGCACCGGCACGCCCTCGGCCGCGAGCGCATCCAGCATGGCGCGCGCATGCCAGGTAAAGCCAGGGCTCAGCTGGTAGAGAAAATGCTCAGGCGGCGGCGAATCTGCGGTCAAGAGCCACGCCACCTGTTCAGCCACCTCGGGAGCGTAGGCATAGTCACGCGACCCACCCGTCGGCAACGGCGCAATCGCCTCGCCTGCGAGCGCACTCTCCACGATCGCAAGTGGCGGCGATAGCGTGTCACGCACGCCGGTTGCGCGCTCCCAGGGCCCGATGGCCGCAGTCAGACGCCCCACAAATAGCCGCGGCGCGGCCCCGAAGCTGTTCCAACGAAGCCCGACGGTCTCGAGCGCCGTCTTGGTGGCACCGTAAAAAGTGAGCGGGCGAGGAAGGTCGGTCTCGCGTACCGGCTGGCCGAGAAATGGCAACTCACCCATGGAGGAGGTGGATGAGAAGCAGAGCATTCTTGGCACCTGATGACGGGCCGCGATCTCCAGCAGGCGGACGGGCGAAAGAAGATTGACATCGAAAATCGCCGAGGGCTGTTCGCGCTCTCGCGCCGCGCCCGAGGTGATGGCCGCACCAGCAATCACAGCGTCGGGCGTGCCCGCTTCAAACAAAGCCTCCAGCGCTGCCAGGTCGCGGACATCGCCGCGTCGGTCATCAAGCTCACCCGGAAGCGCAGCGAACTCGGCGGCTGCAAGCGCCGGAATGCCGTCAAAGGAGAGCGCGCGCACCCGCCAGCCGCGCCGCATGAACACTTCGACGAGATTGAGGCCGATGAAACCACTCGCGCCGGTGATGACCACTGTCTTCTTCATAATGAGTGCTTCCTGGTCGCCTTTCAGATTGCGCGACCGCTGCGATGTCCTTCAAAAACAGCCTCGAGTGCGTTTCTTGGCGCCACGCAATCGCCTGCCATGCTGAACGCGATGCCCGCTTCGGCCAGCCCCGCTTCAAGCCCTGCATCCGACCTGGGCGGAACCACTGCGATTAATTGATCGATCCCGTCAATCACTTCCCACTCACCGCACGAGGTATCCTCAAGGCGGAGATGTCCCGCCGACAATCCCAGCGGTCGACGCAGCGTCCTGATTCGAATCCCTCGCTCGCGCCAGCGGGCAAAGGTCGTGGTGGTGCTATAGACCGTGGTGCGCCAAAGCGCACCCGCCGCCGGTGAAATCAGCGTGACGCGCGCGCCCAGCTCGGCAAGATGCTCAACGAGGCCAAGCGTACCCCAGTCGCCCGTTTCATCGTAGACCGCCACACTCGCACCTGCCGCCGCGAAGCGTGCGCCTTCATCGAGCGTTAATGCCTCGTACCCGTCTGACAGCTGATGCGAAACCGGCTGAGCCCCTGTGGCAAGCACCACATGGTCGGGACGCGCCGCAATCATGGAATTGATCGTGGCTTCACTTTCCAGTTCAACCACTACGCCCAGCCGTTCAAGCCGCCTGCGCGCGAAGGCGAGCCACAGTCCGAAATCTTCACGCAAGCGAAGCCCCGCAGCGAGGGCAAGCCGTCCGCCAAGCGCGCCCGATCGCTCGCGAAGCGTGACCCGGTGGCCGCGCTCGGCCGCCGTGGCGGCGGCCTCCAGACCGGCTGGCCCCCCGCCCACCACCAGTACCGATTTCGAATCGCTTGGCCGAGCGGGCATCAGACGAGGCCAGAGCGCCTCACGACCCGCGCGCGGATTGACCAGACAGGTCAGCGCGATATTGCGCTCCAGGTTCTGCGCGCAGCCCTGATTGCAACCGATGCAGGGCTGCACCTCATCGCTGCGACCGCTTTGCCACTTTGAAACCAGCTCCGGCTCCGCCACATGCGCACGCGCCAGACCAATCATGTCGGCACCACCGGAATCGAGCATGGCCTCGGCATCATTCAGTGTTCGATACTTGCAGACCGTCAGGATGGCCACCGGCCTTGCTGAACCGGCCGCCGCCCGCCGGATCCGTCCAGGAAGCATGCGAAACGGCGCAGGATCGATCGCCATGTCCGCCATTTGTGTGCCGAGCGATCGACTCATATGGTAGGCAGAGTGACTTACATGAATGAAATCAAGTTGCACCTGAGGCGCTGCGAGCTCGATGATTCGGCTTGACTCCTCCAGCGTGAGCCCGTCCTCGTGATATTCCTCGGCACTGATTCGAACGCCCAGACAAACACTGGGGCCTAGCGCCTCGCGAAGTCGCATCGCCACCTCAAGCGGAAATCGCAGGCGGTTCTCGGTCGTTCCGCCATAGTCGTCATCGCGCTGGTTGGATAAGGGCGAGAGAAACTGCTGCAGTAAATGACCGTGCCCCCAATGGAGTTCAATGCCATCGGCGCCGGCTCTCAGCATGTTCTCGGCGGTTCTCAGATGGGCATCGATCACCTGCTGCATGTCGCGACGGTTCATCTGCCTGGGCGGATACGACGAAAGCGACCAGCGGATCGGTGAAGCGCCCCAGGACACGGTGCGCTCATACTCACCCTCAATCTGCCGCCCCATGTGGCAGATCTGTGCAATGAACGCAGCACCTCCCTCGTGTACGGCATCAACCACTGGGCGAAACGCGCTGACCGATTCGTCAAGATAGCCGCATACGCCTTGCGGCCGTCCCAGCGTGTTTTCCATCACCCGGATCGCCTCAAAAATGATCAGCGCCACACCGCCTGCGGCACGCTCGCGGTGATAAGCGACATGTCGCGCGCTAGGCAGATGATCTGCGCCAAAGTTGGTCGTGTGCGCTGGCATGAAGATGCGGTTACGCAGACTGACGCCGTTGATTTGGAATGGCTCGAACGCTGGCGACGCGACCGCGGATGACGGGCGTAAGCTCATAGGGGATTCCTCGAAAGGGCCGGCCGAGGGTAGGCGGGCCAACATCGATTTGTCAATTTCAAACGAAGCCATTACGGTATCGACCGTTCCCACCTGATGAGCGATCTGTCATGACCGATGCTGAAGCCGCAGTCGTTGCCTGCGATCCATCCCGCCGCGCTGAAGGTCTCGAGGCGGCTGCCCGGGCCATTGACTTTCTCCGCACGACCGAGGCTCGGAATGAAGCCGACGCAAGACGCCGCATCGGCCCAGGTTTTGCGCCGCGATTTCCGCGCGGCCGCAACTACGTTAGCCTCGACACATGGCTCGCCGCGTCGCGCCAGGCCTATAAATTTATGGGTAAAAAGTTTGCGCGGATCGATGTCGCCTTTACCGGACCCGCCACAGCGGTGGTGTATTGCTACGGCACCTTGCACGGCGAGTACCTGGATGGCAGGGTGGTGGACGGCATTCGCTTCATCGATCGATTCGAGATTCGAAACGGGTTGATCTGCGAGCAGGATGTCTGGAACGATCTGGTCTGAGGGTCTCATGCCAAGAACGCTCGAGCCCATCTCGCCATCGGACCTCGCGAGCCTCACGGCCTGGACTTTGGCCGCAGACGGTCGGTCGCTATCGCGTCGGCTTGAATTTGCCGATTTCCAGGAAGCGTTTGCCTTTATGACGAGAGTGGCGTTGCGTGCCGAGCAAATGGACCACCACCCCGATTGGCGTAACGTCTGGCGCCGCGTCGACATTTCGCTCAGCACGCACGACGCAGGCGGGCTCACCCGCCTCGATTTCGAACTTGCCCGGTTCATTGACCGGATCGCCCCCCAGTCCCTCACTTGAAGGCCGACACCGACATGACTGCCACCACCGACTCCTTTCTGCCTGCGGGCGTCAACGTCGATCGCTACACAGCCAGGCACATCGGCTGGGAGGTTAACGGCAAGGTGGCCACCATTACGCTCAATCGCCCCGAGCGCAAAAACCCCCTCACCTTTGACTCCTACGCCGAATTGCGTGATCTGTTCCGTGCGCTCGCCTATTCGAAAACCATCAAATCGGTCGTGATCACCGGCGCTGGCGGCAACTTTTGCTCCGGTGGCGATGTGCACGACATCATCGGTCCGCTGGTCGAACTGCAGCGTGCCGACGACATGGGCGGGTTACTCGCATTCACCCGCATGACCGGCGACGTGGTGAAGGCGATGCGTGCAGCGCCACAAACCATTGTTGCGGCGGTTGACGGTATCTGCGCGGGCGCGGGCGCCATTCTCGCCATGGCATCGGATCTTCGCCTGGGCACGGCCGCGAGTAAGGTGGCGTTTCTGTTCGTGCGGGTCGGATTGGCCGGCGCCGACATGGGCGCCTGCAATATCCTGCCACGCATCGTTGGCTCCGGGCGCGCGGCCGAGTTGCTCTTCACCGGTCGTTCGATGGATGGCGCCGAGGCCGAGCGCTGGGGTTTCTACAACCGGCTGTGCGAGCCCACCACGCTACTTACCGACGCACGGGCGCTTGCCGCCTCACTTGCCGCGGGCCCGACCTTCGCCCATGCCATGACCAAGCGCTGTCTCCACCAGGAGTGGAACATGGGGATCGATGAAGCCATTGAAGCCGAAGCGCAGGCCCAGGCAATCTGCATGCAGACCCGCGATTTTGAACGCGCCTATACCGCGTTCGTGAACCGCACCAAGCCGGTATTCGAGGGCGACTGAGTCATGCAGACAGCCCCGCCATGGCCTGGCGCGAGATGATCACGCGTTGCACCTCGCTCGCACCTTCATAGATGCGTAGCGCACGAATGTCGCGGTAAAGCTCCTCGGCTTTGTTGCCTCGCGTCACACCCAGCCCGCCGAATATCTGCACCGCCTCATCGATCACACGCTGCGCCGCTTCGGTGGCGTGGAGTTTAGCCATTGAAGACTCGCGCGTGACGCGCCGTTTCTGAACATCCCGCGTCCAGGCCGAGCGATAGACGAGAAGTGCGCTGGCATCGACATCGAGCGCCATGTCAGCGATCTTGCCCTGAATCAGCTGCTGTTCGATCAGCGCGCGCCCCATGACCATGCGCGTTGCTGCACGTCGCATCGCATCGTCGAGCGCCCGCCTGGCAAAGCCGAGTGCTGCGGCGCCCACGGTGGTGCGGAAGACATCGAGCGTGGCCATGGCAATCTTGAAGCCCTCACCGGGCTGGCCGAGCAGTCGATCCGCCGGTACGAAGCAGCCGTCAAACCGGATGGTTGCGACCGGATGCGGCGAAATCATTTCAAGGCGCTCTTCGATGATGAAGCCCGGCGTCTCCGCATCGACAACAAACGCCGAGAGCCCTTTCGCACCAGGCGCCTCGCCCGTGCGGGCAAACACCACGTAATGGTCCGCAATACCGCCGTTGGAGATCCAGGTCTTGACCCCATCGAGCCGCCAGCCGCCCGGTACCGCTGTGGCAAGCGTGCTCATGGCGGCCACGTCGGATCCTGCGTCGGGTTCTGACAGCGCGAAGGCAGCGATACGCTCACCGGACCGTACCCCCGGGAGTACCTTGTCGCGCAGCGCCTGGTCAGCAAAAAGAGTGATGGGGCCGGTCCCCAGCCCCTGCATGGCAAACATCACCTCGATCAGGCCTGAGCGCCGCGCGAGTATTTCCCGGGCCAGACAGATCGTGCGCACATCAAGGCCCGCAGCCCCCGCTGAGGGAACCACTGGATCGAGCAGCCCGCTTGCTCCCAGATCACGAACGATGCTGCGGCACAGCGCATCGAGCGCTTCGCCCTCGCAATGGACGGGCTCAGGCCGGCCCGCCGCCCACGCTTCGAGGTGCGCGGCGAACTCTCGATGACGAGACTCAAAAAACGGCCATTCCAGAAATGTGGTGTCCGACATTGGGAAGATTCCAGTGGAGGCTCACAGGCTCCGGCCCGTGATGAACGTGACAGCTTCAGGTAGCGCCGAGCGCCTGTTCAATCGCTGCGACGAGCTCGCGTGATTCAGGGGCGACCCGGCTCGGATAGTGGGACAGCGGCTGCCCCGTCCGACTGACCAGGTACTTGTGGAAATTCCAGCGGGGCGCCTGACCGGTGATCCGCGCCAGCTCGGCGTGGAGAGGATTGGCTGCCGCGCCCGTAACTGAAGTTTTGGCGAACATGGGAAATCGCACGCCATAGGTGTTGAAACACACCTCACCGATTTGCTTGCTGTTACCAGGTTCCTGCTGGCCAAAGTCGTTGGATGGAAAGCCGAGAATCACCAAGCCCCGCGACGCATACCGACCGTGCAGCTTCTCCAGGCCCTCATACTGAGGCGTAAAGCCGCACTGGCTCGCGGTATTGACCACCAGCAGCACTTTGCCCGCAAAATCACACAGGGACACCGGCGCATCATCCTGGAGCCGCGGGAAAACATGGCTCAGCAGCGTGGGGCAGGCGGCCGCCCCACCTGTACCACCACCCGTCGTGCTCCCGCTCGCCGACACAGCGCCAGAGAGGGCCATTGCGCCGCCCAACGCAGCCGCCGGCACCAGAACCGATGCCGCGGCGGCAGCGCCCGCGCGCACAGCACCTCGGCGACCGGAATCAGTCTGCCCAGACTTTGCGGGGGATAATGACTTCAGGAAGACTTGCATGACTTTCAAACGCTAGAATTGACCGGATGAAACTCTACATCACCGTCGGTTCCCCCTACGCCCGGATGGCCCGAATGATGGTCATCGAAAAAGGACTGCAGTCCCGTGTTAGCGAACATTTCGCTCAAACCCGGGTCGCCGACAGCCCTTATTACGCGATCAGTGTGTCGGGGCGAGTCCCCTACCTCGTTTGCGAAGACGGCGAGGGTCTGGAGGAGTCCAAGGCCATATGCGACTACCTCGACAGCCTGGTGGGTGCGCCGCTGCTCACGCGTGCTGCGCCGTCTCAAACCCTGACGGTTGCCCGGCTCGACGGGCGCGCGGCCTCCCTGCTGGACGGCCTGGCGGTGTGGTTCCGCGAGCTGGTGCGTCCCGCCGATGAGCGCTCCCCCACCATCATCCAGCACGAGCTTGACCGCGCCGAACGACTGCTGTCCTGGTGGGAGAGCCAGATCGGGCATCCCTGGATGAACGGCCCCTTCAACCATGCCCAGCTCACGCTGGGGTGCGCGCTCGCGTTCGCGCTCAAGATCCGCGGCTTTGAGTGGCGACCCGCTCGGCCCGCACTTGCGGCCTGGTTCGAGACGTTCAGCCGCCGGCCTTCGTTCGTGGCCACTGAGCCGCCGGCATCCAAGAAGTGAGCCTGGGAGGCATTGAGATGAGCACGGTTTCACGCCGTCACCTGATAATCGCGGCAGCCGCCGCCACGATGGTGGCACCGTCCACGGCGCAGACCTTTCCCGCGCGCCCCATTCGCCTGGTAGTTCCCTATCCCCCCGGTGGTCCCCTGGATCTGGCCGCGCGCGCGCTGGCCGAGGCCATGCGCGAGCCCCTGGGTACGGTTGTTGTCGAGAATCGCAGCGGAGCGGGCGGCAACGTCGGGGCCGACCATGTTGCGAAATCACCGGCCGACGGCCACTCGCTCCTGATTGGCGCAGTTGCCACGCATGCAATCAACCCCTCTCTGTACCCCCGCATGCCCTACGACGCCGAGCGCGACTTCGCACCCATTTCACTGATCGCGGTCGTCCCCAATGTGCTGGTGCTGAACGAAGCTTTCGCCCAGCGTGAATCGATTCGAAGTGTCGATGATTTCGTCGCAGTTCTGAGACGCCGTCCCGGGGCGTTCCAATTCGCATCGGGCGGCAACGGCAGTGCGGGACACCTTGCGGGCGAACTCTTCAAACAGCAGACACAGACCTTTGCCGTGCATCTCCCTTATCGGGGCGCCGGGCCCGCGCAGCTCGCGCTGATGTCGGGCGAGGTGCAGTTCATGTTCGACAACCTGGCCTCGGCCGCTCCCCGAATCCGCGAGAGTCGAATTCTGCCGCTTGGCCTCACCACGCTTTCGCGTGCCCCCGCCATGCCCGAACTGGCGCCACTTTCCGAGTTATCGCCCCGCGAACTCAAAGGGTTCGATATCAGCACCTGGTATGGTCTCTTCGCACCTGCGGGCACGCCACGTCCCGTCATCGACCGTCTTCACGCGGCGCTGCTCGAGGCCATGAAGAGCGAGCGTTTTGTGCAGACCATGCGTACGCAAGCCGCCGCCGCCTCCCCCACCACGCCCGAAGCCTTTGCCCAGCTGATTCGAACCGAGGCGGCCAAATACAAAGAACTGGTGGCTCGATCGGGCGCCAAAATCGACTGAACCGGCCAGCGTCCGGGCGCGTTTTGAGGAGATCTTCGTGATTCACGTCGTCGCTGTCATCACCACCAAGCCGGGCCTGCGAGATACCGTGCTGCAGGCCTTTCGCGCCAATGTGCCTGCGGTCCTCGCCGAAGATGGCTGCATTGAATACGGCGCTGTGGTCGACCTTGCGGAGGCCCCGGCGTTTCACACCCCGATCGGCCCCGACACCTTTATGGTGATTGAAAAATGGGCTTCACGCGAAGCGCTGGAAGCCCATGCCCGAAGCGCGCACATGGCGGCCTACGCCGCCCGCACCCGCGAGCACATCGCCCAACGCCTGGTCCACGTGCTGAGCGGAATCTGACCGCCGAACTCCGCGCTAGAAAATAGCGAGGGAGCTGTTCTTCAGGTCGGTAACAAGCATGTAGCCGGGCGCGTGGGTAATGCAGTATTCGGGCCGGGCCGCGGCAATGACGGCCTGGGGCGTGACGCCGCACGCCCAGAACACCGGAAGTTCATCCTCGCGAACTTCGATGGGATCGCCGTAGTCGGGTTGGGCGATATCGTTGATGCCGATCAGACCGGGCAGCCCCAGATGCACCGGCGCACCGTGAACCGACGGAAAGCGCGAGGTGATCTGCACCGCGCGAATCGCATCCGCCGGACGGAGCGGGCGCATGGACACCACCATCGGACCATGAAAAACGCCTGCCGGCCGGGTTGTGATTGAAGTGCGATACATCGGCACGTTTGAACCACAGTCGATGTGCCGCATGGGAAGACCCGCTTCAACGAGCGCTTCCTCAAACGAAAAAGAGCAGCCGAGCACGAAGCTCACCAGATCGTCGCGCCAGAACTCGCGAACATCGGCAACCTCGGCCACCAGCTCACCGTGCCGCCAGACCCGGTAGCGCGGCAGATCGGTTCGAATGTCCAGATCATCACCCAGCGCGGGTAGGCTGGGGTCACCGGGCGCCGAGGTAGCGAGCACCGGGCAGGGCCGCGGATTCTGCTGGCAGAAGCGCAGAAAATCATGGGCCAGCGCCGCCGGAAGGATTGCAAGGTTGCCCTGCACATAACCGGGCGCTATGCCTGCGGTGGGTCGACTGCACTCACCCCGGCGAACCGCGAGCCGGGCCTCGCGTCCGGAGGCAAACACCTGAAACGAAGCGATTCCTGATTCGGCATTCATCGTGAATTCTCCAGCGGGAGGGTCGGCGCAGGCCGTTGGTTGACCGGCGATGGTACTTCATGGACCGTTCCGACCGCCGCATCCGTGATCCAGTCCGGTCGGGCGAATTCTGTAAAGTGAGGTTCATCCTGCCACCCACCGGAAATCAAGACAATGAGTATTCGAGGCAAGGCCCACATCATCGGTGCGTATGAGCACCCCACCCGGCTCGCGCCGGACAAGAGCGTGGCGCAGCTGCACATGGAATGCGCACTCGGCGCGGTCCGCGACGCCGGACTCACGCTGGGCGATGTAGACGGCTACTTTTGCGCGGGCGATGCCCCCGGGCTGGGCGCACTCAGCATGATCGAGTACATGGGCATTCGTCCGCGCCACATCGACACCACCGAAACCGGCGGCTCCTCCTACCTGATTCACGTCTCGCACGCAGCCCAGGCCATCGCTGCGGGTCATTGCAACATCGCCCTCATCACGCTCGCCGGACGTCCGCGATCCGAGGCGTCGAGCGGGCTTCAACCCCGAAATTTTGGCGCGAACATTCCAGACCAGCCTTTTGAAGCGCCTTTTGGCCCGCTCACCATCAACAGCTATGCGCTGGTTGCCGCTCGCCACATGCACGAGTTCGGAACAACCGCCGAGCAACTAGCCTGGATCAAGGTGGCCGCATCGCACCATGCGCAGCACAATCCGCACGCCATGCTGCGCCAGGTCCTCACCGTCGATGAGGTACTCGCCTCACCTATGGTGTCTGATCCGATCCGCCGGATGGATTGCTGCGTGGTGTCTGACGGCGGTGGCGCCCTGATCGTCGCCCGACCCGAGATCGCGCGCACGCTCAAGCGTCCGCTGGTGCAGATTCGAGGGGCTGGCGAGTTCGTGAAGGGCCTGAACGGCGGTCGCGTCGACCTGAGCTACTCGGGGGCGCGGCACTCGGGCGCTGCAGCCTTTGCCGAGGCCGGCCTCACACCCGCCGACATTCAATATGTCTCTATTTACGACAGCTTCACCATCACCGTGCTCATGCAGCTTGAGGATCTGGGATTCTGCGAGAAGGGCCAAGGCGGCCGCTTTGTCGCTGACGGCAACCTGATCGCAGGTAGCGGACGCCTGCCGTTCAATACCGACGGCGGTGGCCTCTGCAGCAACCATCCCGCGAACCGCGGCGGCATCACCAAGGTGATCGAAGCGGTACGCCAGTTGCGGGGCGAAGCGCAACCCGCGGTTCAGGTGCCTGGGTGCACCCTTGCGCTCGCCCAGGGCACCGGCGGCCAGCTCGGTGCCCGCCACGGCAGCTCAACACTGATTCTCGAAAGGGTTTGAACATGGCCACGCCATACCAGGATCGCAAGCTGCCCGCCCCGGTCATCTACCCTGAGAACCAGCCCTTCTGGGACGCCGCAGGACGCGGCGAGTTGCTGATTCCGCACTGTGCGGCTTGCGGTCCTTACTGGTATCCGCGGCCTTACTGCCCGCATTGCGGCAGCGACCAGACCGAGCTTAAACGCTCGGCCGGGCGCGGCGTCGTGTATTCGCTCAGCATCACGCGGCGCGCCGGCCCCATTGCCTACGCCATCGCCTACGTCACCCTCGACGAGGGAGTCACCGTCATGACCAATCTGGCCGACTGCGACCTGGACTCGGTTCGAATTGGTGATCGGGTTGAAGTGGTGTTCAAACCCACGGACGGCGGGCCGCCAGTGCCGATGTTCCGACCGGTCAGCTGAACAGTCAGCATCTGCGGGCGGCGCCTCACCGGCCCTTGCCCGCTAGCTCCGGCTGCACTGAACCGACTGCACCTTCATGGGGAGCGGGCCGCGTATCGCCTGAACCGCCACCCGCACCTTGGTGCCAGGCGGATCATTCGCCAGCTGCGTGCATGACGAGGGCAGCGCTATCCGCCCAAGCAACGTACCCCGCAGGCTCCAGTTGCCGGACGCGATCTGCGACAGCCGCGCCACGGGAATCTCCTCACTGATCTGCACCTCGGCCCGCTCGAGGCTGCCCGACAGCCTGGGCGGGGCCCTCATCTGCCAGCCTGTCACGCTTCTTTCAAGTTCGACGCGCGCGAACTGCTGGGAGGCTATCGCACCGCGGAACTCAACAGGGACGGTGATGCGATTGCCCTGAATTTCAATCTCGGAACCATCGGCGCTCACTCGGGACACCTCGCCACCCAACACCGTGCTTACGACATTTGCAGGGGGTAGAAGCTTGGCAGGAATTGAACGGTCGGCCTGAATCACCGCTGCCGGCTGCCCGCCCGGGGGTGGGGCCCACACACGCACAACCTGGTTCAACGCTTGTTCAGCGACCGACGCAGTGCTTCCAAGGTCAACCTCGCGACCGGTCGCAGCATTCAAGCGCACCACGCTTCCATCGAGCTTACTCACCACACCGCTCACGAGAACCTTCGCCTGCGGATTGATCACTTCCACCCTTGAGGCGAGCAGCGTGTAGGTACTGGAGGCTCCATCAAGTACCCAGGTGCCATGCGCCTGAATCCACTGATTGGTTGCAAACGCGCATCCCGGCGCGCAAGGCAGATCGCCAAAGTCGGTCCAGGTGGCCGCGGCCCCATTGGCATTCGCCTCGAGCTGCACACGAACCTGCTGCCCCAACACGGTGAGGCGCTGCGCCTGCGCACCATCGGCAATAATCTGGTCGATTGGACCAACCAGTTCGGTGATGACTTCGATGGATTCCGCGACATTGTCTGCTCTGCTACTGATGCGCACCCGCTGGCCAATCTTGAGCGTCGCCTCCCGCACGCCGCCAGGCCCTTCCTCGGTCACTTTCGCCTGACTGTCATCGAAGCGTATGCCGTCAACGATAACGCTCCCGAAACCGGTGACCGTACCCTCCGCAAGACCGCTGCCGCCGCTCCCCACCCCACCGGCGAGATCAGCGAGACCGCCGCCACCGCAGGAGGCGAGAAGCGCAAACCCCGCAACTAACAGTAACCGTCGAAGACCGGCGCCCATCGTGTCAAGCAGGCGAACCAGGCAGCGCGCTGAAGGTTTCATGATGACGACTGATCCTGCGGCGCCTCAGGCGCGCTGAAACTGAAAACGCCGAGTCGGAACCGTTGCGGATTCGCAGTGCCCTCGTCCTGCTCGCAAAGGGGCACCGCCTGATCGACCACGCGCTGAAGCGCGTCGGCCCAGATCCGGTTCGCGAGCTGGTGCAGCGCGCGAACTGATTCCTCGCTCAGGCCGTCCGCAAACACGCTTTGCTCGAGAAATCGATGACCCGACCCCCCACTCAGGTTATGCACCCCGGCCGCGAGGTGATCAACCGCAGATCCCGCAAACAGCTGACGCGCTTCGGCAAAACCCGGTTGTGGAATGAAAGCGTCACGGATCAGCCGTACGGTCGCGCCCTCTTCGCGTGCGACGCCGAGACGTACCAGGTCGTCTAGCACCGCACGGTGATGGAAGTCTCGCGATACGCGGCGAGCGAGCGCCTCGAATGAAGGCTCGGGGCCTGTAAACGGAATCAGGTCGGGCCAATCAAGACTCAGCCAGCGCGTGGCAACCTGATTCGCCGCGCTGGGCTTACCCCAGCGCGCTCCCTGCGCCGCATTGTCAGCGGTGACCTGCTCAGCGGGCTCACCCAGCGCGCGGACATCCTTTCGATGAAGACCCGACAGCAGACTGAGCGCAGAATCGGTCCGCTTTCTCCCCAGCCGTTCCAGCTCCTGTTCGGCCTGCGCAAGAAACACCGGCTTGAGCGCGGCTGCAAAACCCGCGTACCCCACGCCGGAGCGAACTAGCCAGGTCACCAGTGGCTCGAGAATGGCAAGCACCTCGGCCAGCACCGCCTCCTGCGTGTCAGAGGGGTTTGCCGGGCCAGATGGATTCGGGGGGGAGTCAGGACGATCTACAGACATCCCGTGATTATATCTGGGAAACTTTCCCAGCCGCCAGAGGCACTGAATGTGGCCTGAATCCGGAGCACCCGCCGGGGCGGCACCGACCCGAGCGCTCAACCGAGCAGCTGTTGGACCACCTCGACCACTATTTCCGGATACTCGAACGCGAGCCAGTGGGCGGCAGGCTCAACAAGGTGAACCCGATCCGCCCCCACCAGCGCACGGTACTGAGGAACACGCTCGGCCAGCGCGGAACGTTGATGGGGATCCTGGCCGCCCAGCAACACATGCACCGGGCAGCTGAGCGCTCGCATCTGCTCACGAATATCGATGGTTCGGGACAGCGGACGCGACTTGAAGCGCGAACGGCGCACCTGCTCGGCTGCGTCGGCAATCAGTTCATCGGTCACCCGCTCGGGATCCGCGATCATGATCCGGCGTTGCGTCACCGCCACCCCAGCCTCCAGACCGCCCCGCCGGGTCTCGCGAACGCCCTCCTCGAGAATCTCCAAAACCTCTCGGGTGACATCGGGGCCGAGGGGCGGATTGATCAACACGACCCCTCTGAAATTCGGGTTCGTTCGCCACAAGCGGCCCAACTCGGTGGCGGCCAGAGTGCCAAATGAAAACCCGACAACCACCGAAACCGGGGGCAGCGATTGCAATGCCATATCAATCAACGCTGCATAGTCGGCGAGCGAGCTCTCCGCAGGCGGGGAGTCGGACTCACCGTAGCCAGGCAGATCAATCGCAATGGGATCCGCAATCGCGCCCAGCGACGCAATGTTGGCTCGCCAGTGGCGCCAGCTTCCGTGCCCGCCATGGAGCAGTAGCAGCACCGGTCGCGATCCGTCTGGAGGACGGGCAGCCACTGCATGCAGCGCACCACCCGGAAAACGAAGCGATAAATTAACCATGTCACGAGGCTAGCGTCATGAAGGCGTCGAGCGATCACGGCAATCTGTGCCCGGATCAATCGGCAGGGGCCGAAGCATACCTTTGCCGATCGGTGTTTACCCTTGAGCGTTGCCAGATCCCACCGAACCACAGCTGAATCAGGCTAGCATTCGCGCGGCCGATTCGTGTCATGCTCGAACAGAGCGCCGTCCTCATCGCAGAAGGGCCACGAAGCGCCACTAGATCCGGAGGCATCATGTACAGAAAAATTCTGCTTGCGTATGACGGTTCGCAGAGCGGTCGCACCGCGCTCTTCGAATGTTCCTACCTCGCCGATAGCGGCGAGGCCGACATTCACCTGATCGCGGTGGTGCAACCGGTCCCGGCTGCGGTTCTGTATGAGGTGGTCATCTCCGAGGTGCCCGACGCCACCGACGAAACCGAGCACCACCGCAAGGTGCTCGAAGAGGGCGTTCAGATGCTGCGCGAGCGCGGATTTGCCGCACAGGGACACCTGGCACGCGGCGAACCGGTCGAGCAAATCTGCGAACACGCAAAGCGTCTGAAAGCCGATCTCATCATTGTCGGACACCGCCGCCCAAAAGGCTGGGCCGAGCGCTGGTGGCGGGGTTCGATCGGCGCCACGCTGATGGATAACGCCCCCTGCAGCGTGCTGATCGCCATGACCGGCGGGCGCTGAGGCAGTTGGCTGCGTATTGAGTGACCCCGGTCGCGGCCGGGCATCGATTCACCCTGCGCGAGTTCTCGGATAAGTTTTGAATCCGGCGAGCATTCGGCTAATGTTCCGCGGTTCGTCAGGACCTACCGGCCGCGCGTCTACAGTCCGGCCATTCAAAACCCTCCAGGAGACCGTTATGTCACAGAAATCGAAGACCCCGCTGCGCCGTCGCTTTCTCAAGTCAGCCGCAGGCGGCGCCGTAGCCACCGGCGCGCTGGCCGCGCCGATGGTGTCCACCGCGCAGACCATCAACTTGCGCTTCCAGAGCACCTGGCCCGCCAAAGATATTTTCCATGAGTACGCCCTTGACTTCGCCAAGAAGGTGAACGACATGGCGGGCTCGCGCGTCAAGCTGGAAGTGCTGCCCGCCGGCGCGGTTGTGGGTGCATTTCAGCTTCTGGAGGGTGTGGCCAAAGGTACGCTTGATGGCGGGCACGGCGTCGTGGCTTACCACTACGGCAAGAACTCCGCCCTCGCGCTCTGGGGTTCGGGCCCCGGCTTTGGCATGGACCCCAACATGCTTCTGTCCTGGCACTACTATGGCGGCGGCAAGGATCTGCTTGACGAGATCTACAAGACGATCAATATCGACGTGGTCTCCTACCTCTACGGCCCGATGCCCACCCAGCCCTTCGGTTGGTTCAAGAAGCCGATTGCCAAGGTCGATGACATCAAGGGCACCAAGTTCCGCACGGTGGGTCTGGCCGTGGACATGTACACCGACATGGGCGCTGCGGTGAACCCGCTGCCCGGCGGTGAAATCGTGCCTGCGCTGGATCGGGGCCTGATCGACGGTGCCGAATTCAACAACGCCACTTCCGATCGCC
>JALREG010000252.1 GCA_023253905.1 Burkholderiaceae bacterium | reverse complement strand
TTCGGGCGGATCGCGCGCGCGCTCGGCCAAGAAGCCGCTCGCTGACTGGCGGCCGCTTCGCCTCAGAACCGGGCCTGGACCGACACTCTGAACGTGCGGGGCGGTGCCGGGAACAGATAGGTGCCGCCCCAATAGGTGGTGGGCGCATCGCGCCAGAAGCGGCGATCGAAGACATTGTCTACGCCCGCCCGCCAGGTGAGCGCTTGACGGCCGGGCTGGCGCCAGGTGACCGAGCTGTCGAGCTGCCACCAGGCGGGAAGGAGCACGGATTCATTGCCCGTCACCGCCTTGTTGTCGCTCCAGGCGAGCCGATTGTTCCAGGTGAGGCCGTCCGCGCCGGGCACCCGCCATCCGAGGTTTGCGGCCGCTGCGAGCGGCGCGGTGTTTCGCGAGCGCTTGCCGACCTCGGTGGCATCCGGCGAGCGCGTGGTGATGGCATCGAGCACGGTGGCCTGCGCGGCAAGCGTCCAGTCGCGCGCGAGCTGCCCGAGCCAGGCAAGCTCGATGCCGCGGTGGCGGGCTTCTTTCGCGCCAACCACGCGAATTTTTTTATCGGGGCCTGCCGGGTCGGCGATGTCGGCCGACAGCGGCCGGTCGATATCAAACAGCGTGACGCTGGCAAGCCCGCCGCCTGTGAGCTGCTGCCGCAGCCCCGCTTCCGTCTGCCGGCTGCGAAGCGCTGGAAGGACCGCGCCCGCATTGCTGTAGTCAGTGGGCCGGTTCGGGGCGGCGTCGGTTTCAATGCCCTGTCCCGCCGAGACGAATGCAAATCCGCCCTGCCATGGTTTGTAACCCACTGCGCCCCAGGGCGTGGTGAACTGCTGCGAATAGGCGAGAGCCTGCCGGTCAGTGGTGTCGGTGCTGAGGCTTGCGCTGTCTAACTGCGTGTGGCGCACGCCCATCCAGAGCGACCAGCGCTCGTCCAGACGAATGACATCGGCCAGCTGGAGCTCGGTACTGCGAAGACTCCGGTGGGTATTGGGAGATGTCCACGGAGATGGATTTCGCGCAAGGGATGCCGGCCGAAGCGCATTGATCTGACCCACCCAGTCATAGACCTGCGTGGGGTCGAATCGCTCGTCATATTCAGTTCTCAACACCGCTGCGGTCACTTCGTGCCGGATCGATCCGCTCCTCAGTTCGCCGCGCAGCATGAACTCCGCTGAGCCCATCGTACGGCGTTCGTTTTCGCTCCGGTAGTCGTACAGGTCGCTGCTGTAATCAGCGCACATGCCGGGGTACACATCACCGCATCCGTCCGGAAACGCCAGCCGGTCGTTGGTGCGGATCCGCTGCTGCCCCACGCGCACTGACGCGGTCCAATCGTTCGCGAGCAGCTTCTGAAGCCTGAGCGAACCGGTGAGGCTGCGGCTGTCGAAGGGTTGTGACCAGGGCTGCGCATTGAGATTGAGTCGCGGGTCCAGCGGTGGCGGCAGCACCGTGCCACCCAGGAGGCCAAAGCCCGGTACGCTGATCTGCCGCGAGGTCTGGGATTCAAACTCCGCCTCGGCGAGCCAGCCGTTACCCAGCCGAAGATCGAAAAAGCCGCTCAGGAATTCGCGCCCGCCCGGCGCGTTGCGCGCTTCGGGCCGTCGCTCCTCGAGCGCGGCGTTGATCCGGTAGCCCAGCGCGCCGTCCGTCCCGGCGCGTCCGCCCAGATCGCCGTGGAGCAGCGTGGTGCCGCGCTCGCTTAACCCCGCAAGCACCTCGCGAAGCGGCTGCGCGGTGGGGCGCTTCACTGTGAAATTCACCAGCCCCCCGGGCGCGGATAACCCGGCCTGGATCCCCGACAGGCCCTTCAGAATTTCAATCGATGATTTGTTCTCGAGCGCAAACGGAGCGTGGTTTGAGATGGGCAGCCCATCGCGTCGGAAATTGAGCGCGTTGTTCAGCAGGAACCCGCGGACCTGAAGGCTCTCGACATAGCCGAGCGTGTTGTAGAAATCGCTCGCGGAGGGTTCGCTGCGCACTGCGCTCGACAGGCTGTTCGCGCCCGCCTCGCGAAGCGCTTCGGCGCGGATCACCGAGACGCTTTGCGGGGTCTCGGCAAGCGGCGCGTCACTCAGTCCGCCGACCGAGGCACCCTGCCGGGCCGGCGAAGCGTCGCCTGCGCGAACCTCCACGGGTGCAAGCGGCGCGGGGAGGGCGGCGGACGGCGATGATTGCGCGAGCGCCGTGGGTGCTGCGATACCCGCGGCGAGCGCAGCGGTAGCGCCAAGCGCGGGCAGGACGCGGCGCACGGTGCAGGGTAGCGTTCGGGATCGTTGACGATTCATCTGGGCGGCTCCGTGACCAGCGCAACAAAGCCCCCGAAGCCGGCCAGGCCCATCAGCGATGGGTGGCGCAAGAGAAGGTCGGTTCGACCTCTATTGGCAACGGACGCTTCCCTGCGCAAGGGTTAACTTGATCAGGTTCCAAGGGTTTTTCTCACCCGTCTGCGTGGCAGACCGTCCTGCGGGGACGTCCGGCGAGTCGGGCTGCGATCAACCCGGCTAGCAGGACGCCGTCCGCGGGCCGGATTTGTCCGGGACCCCTAGCGACCAGTGGCGATGTTAGCGCAGAAGCGCAAGACAATCCCGCATCCGCGCTGCGGGCGTTCCGGCGAGTGTGTGATGCGAGAGCTTTGCGCGCTGCAGCAGATCAACCAGGATGGCATGCACCGAGCGGCGGCGTGCCGGGCCATCTCGCAGCCGCCCGTCTGCTCGCCATTCGATTTCTGGATCGAGGAGCACGATGCGCGCCGCGGGCCGCGCGTGTCGCAGCCCCAGTTCGACCAGTGAGTCATCGTTGAAATATTCGATGCTGTAGGCCGCGGTGAGGAGCGGTGCGCCATCGCTCAGCACCCAGCGGGCGCGCGCGGCGCGTGCCTGTCTGAGCGCAGCCCGGGTGAGGCTGAGCTGGCCGGCGATGACCTGCCGCTGCTCATGGCGATCGGGGGCGCGGCCCTCGCGTTCGCACCACATTCGGAGGTATTCCGGCGCAAGCGGCGCTGCCAGATGGTCCGCGAGCGCCTCGCAGAGTGTGGTCTTGCCGCTGCATTCGGCACCCAGAACGAGCGCGAGCTGAACCGTGGCTTGCACGGGGCTCGATTGCGGCATGAACGAATGAGCGGTCATCACTGGCTCGCGAGGCGCCGCCAGTGGCGCCAGCCCAGGACCGATAGCGCGAGAAGGAGCGCGTAAAGGATTGCCGTGAGCCAGAGAGACTTGATTGCAAAGAGAGCCACCGCGATCGCATTGACCCCAACCCAGAGCGCCCACGCCTCTCGATATCGTCGCGCGAGCAGCACCTGCGCAAAGACGCTCCCTGCGGTGAGGGCGGCATCCAGCCAGGCAACGTCGGTATCGGTGAAGCGCGAGAGGACGAGTCCGGTGGCGAGCCATGCCAAGCCGAGCGCGATCAGCAGGCGCGTGCGCGCGGTTGGCGACAGGCTGCGCACGCTGAGCGGGTTTTGGCGAAGGGGTGCCTGGCCAGGGGGGGGCTGGTCAGGCGGGTTTTGGCTATCGGTTGCCTGCAACGGGCGCAGCCACGCCCGCCAGCCCCAGATCGACACCGCGATGAAAAAAAGCTGCAGCGCGGCATCGCCATAGAGTCTGTGTTCGAAAAACAGCCAGCCGTAGAGCGCGCTCGCAACAAGGGTGGGCGGCCAGCCCCAGGGGCTCACGCGCGCGGTGAGCACCACCCCGCCGAGCGCGAAAGCAAACGCGACGAGCTCGAGCCAGCTGACGGAGGTGCCTGCGAAATGGAGAGCGGCGAGATGGAGAGTGGAATCGAGCATCGGACAGGGCCGAGGCCGATTGGCCTGGCTGCGTTGCAAGGGGCAGTTGCCGCGTGGCCGGCAGACGAGCCCTCACTATGCCACGCCCGGTGGCCAGCGCCGGGCGAATCACCCGGCGCCGCTGCGCGGAACGCTCAGCTGGCCGAGGCCATCCCGTGCATGCCTGCCCGGTGATGACCGCCACGCTGCTCGCGCGATTCCATGCGTGCCTTCAGCTGTGCCTGCTGCTCGGGGGTGAGCTCCTTGAAGAGCGCGTTGTGCGTGCGAGCGCGCAGCAACGCCAGATCGGTGCTGGCGCGCGCTGCGCGCTGCGCGAGCTCCTGCAGCCGGGCCTCGTCGAGCTCACCCGCCAGGGCGACCTGCTGCAGGGCCTCGCGGGCCTTCTGCGCGTCGCGGGTCTGTGCCCGCATCTGGGGCGCCTGAGCATGCAGGATCGCAAACACCCGATCGCGTTGTGCCTCGCTCAGGTTCAGCCCGCGCAACAGTCCCGCTCCGGGCAGCATCAGCCCATCATGGCCGTGCTGGCCGCCGCGCGCGTGATGCCCGGCGTGTCCTGCATGCGGGGCATGGTGTGGCTGACCGGCGTGATGACGGCCGCCGTGAGGCGACCCGTGGGGCATGGATTGCCCGGTGGTGGATGCCGATTGCGAAGGCGGTTGCTGTGCTTGCGAGGCCACGCTGGTGGTGAGGGCGAGCGCGATGGCGCAGGCGGTGGCAATGCGGTGCGGTTTCATTGGGGAGGTTCCTCGGGGGTAGGTGAAGCGCAACGGCGCGCCTCATCAACCTGATCGTAGCGAGATGGGTCAAACCGCGGGGGGCCGCTGATGTAAGCGATCGTAAAGCTTCGTGTCGTCGTTCGGCGTTCTGACTGCTACCGGTAAACTCCTGCGCGCTCCGCCCGTGCACTGCCCGAGGCGGGCTGCACCCCGATCCGATTTGCAGGAGAAGTCTTATGAAAGCAGCCTGGTACGACACCAAAGGCCCTGCCGCGCAGGTCTTGCGCGTGGGCGAGTTGCCCGACCCCGAACCCGCAGCCGGCGAGGTGAGGGTGAGGGTCCATGTGTCAGCGGTCAATCCGTCGGACGCGAAGGCGCGTGGCGGTGCGCGCGGCAATGTTGCGATGCCGTTTCCGCGTATTGTGCCGCATCAGGATGGGGCGGGTGTGATCGATCGCGTGGGCGCGGGCGTCGACCCTGCGCGGATCGGTGAGCGGGTATGGGTGTATGAGGCAACCCTTGGCCGGGCATCGGGGACCGCCGCCCAATTCAGCGTGGTGCCCGCGCACAAGGCGGTTCGCCTGCCGGACGACGTGAGCTTTGAGGTGGGGGCGTGTCTGGGCATTCCGGCGATGACCGCACACCGATGCGTGTTCGCCGACGGTCCGGTTGCCGGCAAGGCGGTGTTGGTGCAGGGTGGCGCGGGGGCGGTGGGCTACTACGCCGTGCAGATGGCGCGTCTGGGAGGTGCCTCGCTTGTGCTTGCCACGGTGAGTCGCGAAGAGCAGGCTGCCCGTGCGCGCGAAGCCGGTGCGCACGCGGTCATCAACTATCGGACCGAGAATGTGGTGGAAAGGGTCGCCGATCTGCTTGGCGCGGGGCGTGCGCTCGATCGTATCGTGGACGTGGCAGCCGGCGTCAACCTTGCCGATAACGTGAAGATGCTGGGCCCGCGCGGTGTGATTGCGGCGTATGGGTCGGACGCCGAGCCCCAGCCGCCATTGCCGTTCTTCGCAATGCTCGCTAAAGACCTCACGCTACGGACGGTGCTGGTGTATGTGATGTCTGATGAAGCGCATGCCGAGGCGGTGCGCTTCATCGATCACGCGCTACGTGCGGGTCAGCTGGTTCACCAGATTCAGCGGGTCTACACGCTCGATCAGATCGTCGAGGTTCATGAAGCGTGCGAGTCGATGAAAAACATCGGCAAGCTTCTGGTCCGGATCGACTGACCGCTTAGCCGCGCTTTTTCGAACCGGCTGGGCTCTGCGCGAGGTTGGCCTCGGCCATTTCGGTGAGTTTGCGCCCGGCCTGGTTCACCTGGTCGTAGGCGTTTTGCGCGGCCGCCATCGACTGACGAATCAGCGTCACGACCCCTTCGGTGCCAGCGGGTGCGTTGCGGGCGAGTGTCTCGACCGACTCGGCCAGCTGGCGGTTGCTCGCCGCGACCTGCTTGTCCAGCATCGAGGTGAAGTCCTGGTTCGCGTCGCGGTAAATCGAATACACGGCCTTTGCGTAGGCAGAAAACTGATCCTGCGGAGGCCGAGCGAGTGTGGTGACGAGATCGGCGAGCGCCTTGGTATCGCGGGCGGCGAGCAGCGCGTTGATCTGCTCGCTTGATTGCTCGAGCGAGGCGCGTGCGGTCTGCAGATTCAGTTGAGCGAGCTTCTGCCAGCCCTCTAGCGTTTTGGCGGCTGCCTGGCGTGAGGCTTCCAACGCCTCGGCCTGCATCTGCATGAGTTTTTCTGGTTGCGTGGTCATGGGGGTTGCTCCGTGTACAGGGGTATTTAAACGGCTGACTGGAGGCTGCCCGTGAAGCGACGCCGTCAATCAGCCGGAATTGATCAAAAATGCTGCGTTGCAGCATTCGTGGATTATTACCATATAAATGAGCTCTTTCAAGGATTTCTCAAATAATTTGTTGCGTCGCAACAAATCCGGTGTTTGATGCGTGAGGCGACCCGGCCCCGCCGCCGTGCGAGCGGCTCCCGCCGTGGCGGGCGGTGAGCGTTCGCCGGCGCGGTAGAGTGCCGGGCTTGCAGGCGGCGACTGCACGCGAGACCGCGCCCGGCGCGGCCGCCAGCACACCCGATGATCGACAGGAGAACTTGAACATGACCGGCACCGTGGCATTCCTGGGCCTGGGGGCGATGGGCGCACCCATGGCACGCAATCTCATGAAGGCGGGGTTCGCGCTTCGAGTGTGGAACCGGAGCGCCGAGCGTGCGCGTGCTTTCGAGTCGTCTGGCGCCACGGTCTGTCACTCAATCGCCGAGGCGGTCCGCGGTGCCGCGTTCGTCGTATCGATCGTGGCCGACGATGCAGCCACCCGGTCAGTGATGCTTGATACGGATGGCGCACTCGCCAATGCTGCGTCGGGGACCGTGGTGATCGATTCGAGCACCAACACCCCGGCGCTTTCCCGCACCGTTGCGCAGGCTGCCTCGGCGCGGGGTCTCGCTTATCTCGACGCACCGGTGGCGGGAAGTGTGCCGCAGGCGACGTCGGGAGAACTGGTCTTCATGGTGGGCGGTGATGAAACCGCGCTCGCTGCCGCTCAACCGCTTCTTGACGTGATGGGAAGACAGGCGATCCACATCGGCCCGAGCGGCCACGGCGCCACCATCAAGCTGATCAATAACATGTTGTCTGCGGTGATGAATACCGCACTCGCCGAGGCGGTGATGGTTGCGCGCGCCGCGGGCCTGGATCCCGAGCCGGTCACCCAGTTGCTTAACGAGGGCCCGGCTGGCTCCCGGCTCACGCGTACCAAGCTGCCCAAGGTGTTCCAGCGCGACTTTGCCCCGCAGTTCCAGCTGGGCCTCATGGAAAAGGACATGCGCTATTTCATTGCACTGGCTCAGGACCTGGATCGCCCGGTGCCGCTCGCCTCGCTTGCCCGAAGCCAGCTCCAGGCCGCGCGCGTGGCAGGGTTTGGCGAGCTCGATGTGAGCGCGGTTTATTACCAGGTGACGGGCGAGCGTCCGACTCGCGCCTGAACCGGGAGCAAAGATCATGTTCCACAGCTTCTTTCTTAGCCGCCGCTGGTTCGCCTGGTCGATTCTGGGTAGCGCGCTGATCCTCTTTGCCACCTGGTACAAGGTGATGCTTGATGTGCAGATCAATGAGTGGTTCGGTGGCTTCTACAACCTGATTCAGAAAGCGCTTGCCACGCCCGGTGCGGTCGCGCTCGACGAATACTTCGGCCACCTCCTCACTTTCGGCCACGTGGCGGGCACCTTTGTGCTGATTGCCGTGGCGCTTGACTGGTTCATCAAGCACTACATCTTTCGCTGGCGTACGGCGATGAACGATTTCTACATCGCGAACTGGGCGCACCTCAGAACCATAGAAGGCGCCTCGCAACGCGTGCAGGAAGACACGATGCGTTTTGCGCGGATCATGGAGTCACTGGGAGTGAGCTTCATGCGAAGCCTGCTTACCCTGTTCGCGTTTCTGCCGATTCTGTGGGCCCTCTCGTCTCACGTAAAGGAGCTGCCCTGGGTGGGTGAGGTCTCGCATGCGCTGGTCTATGTCGCGATCTTGTTTGCACTCGCCGGTACCGTGCTCATGGCGGTGGTCGGTGTAAAGCTGCCAGGCCTTGAATTTCACAACCAGCGGGTGGAAGCGGCCTATCGAAAGGAGCTCGTCCATGGCGAAGACGACCCAGCGCGTGCCTCCGCTGCCACGGTGGACAGCCTCTTTGCCGATGTGCGAACCAATTATTTCCGGCTGTTCTTTCACTATCTGTATTTCGACGTGGCGAAGTGGTCTTACCTGCAGTTCAGCGTGCTGGTCCCCTACCTCGCGTTGGGACCAACGCTGGTGGCGGGTGCGCTTACCCTGGGCACCATGCAGCAGATCATCCGCGCCTTCGGCAAGGTGCAGGAGTCGTTTCAGTATCTGGTAACCAGCTGGTCGACCATCGTCGAGCTGATGTCTGTATACAAACGTCTTCGTGCGTTTGAGTCGCAGATTCGGACCAGCTCACGGGGCGCGCTTGCCTGAGTGAGCTAGTGCGGCTCAGGACTGAGACGGATACGCTTTTACAAAAGCGAGGATGATTTCGCGAACGATTTTTCGCTGAGGAACCGGAAGTTGCAGAAACGCTTCAAAGATTTCGCGCTCCTGATAGCCGACTCCGGAATCCCAGCGCGCGCGCCGCTCTTCGATTCGCGAGGTAACCTCTTCGCCAAAGCGCAGGACATGCGGCGCAACCCCCAGCCACTCTGCGAGCACCAGCAGCTTGTCCTGCGAAGGGAGGGTCTCTCCGAGCAGCCATCGACGAACGCCGTGCAGCGTCATGGGCTTGTCCCAGTACCGCTGATTGAACTCGCGCTCGAGAACCGACGGCTTTGCCACGTAACCCGAATCCTGCATGGCCTTGATCAGACGATCGGCAAATTGTTTCTTGGAGGGGTCGGATTGCATGTGAATGACTCTCGAACGATCAAAAAAAGGGCAGTCGCCGATCGGGGGGACCCAAAGGACGGGGGCATAGCAGTGAGAACGCCTGATGAACAACTTCGCGAATCTATCCGACCGTGCATCGCGCACTGCGCCGTTGATACAAATCATTACAAACAGGCGATGTTTACGCTCGGTGCAGATTTTGCCGCTAATTGCAGGCTCTTGTCACGTACTTGAAAAGCGAGGTTGCACTTGAATTCATCGAACCGTGTCGCCAACCAGCGTAGTGCTGCGCGCTGGCTCATTGATGCCTACACGCGCCGCGCTGATTTCGCGCCACTTCCCCCAAAGTTGGTGCCGCGCTCAGTCGCCGAGGCTTACGCCATCCAGGCGCATTATGTGCATCAAAAAGGGACGGCGTGTGGACCGTCTGTCGGACGAAAGATCGCGTTGTCCTCGGTCGCAATGCAGACGATGACCGGGTTGCCCGCACCGATTTCGGGCCGGCTTCACCGCAATCAGGTGGTGAGCTCTCCTGCCGGGGTGGACCCGTCCAACTATGGCCGCCTGATCATCGAATTCGAAATCGCGGTTCGGATCGATCGAGATCTTGTGGATCTCGGAGCGTCCTATGATGCTTCTACAGTCGCGAAGGCCGTCGCCGCGCTTGGCCCTGCGCTTGAGCTCGCCGATGACCGGCACGCCGATTACGCGCACCTTGCCGGGCAGGGGCTTACCCTGATCGCCGATAACGCGTGGAACCAGGGTGCGATAGTGGGCACGCTTCGCGAGGACTGGTCTTGCCTCTCGATCAATGAACTTGCCGGTGAGGCATTCATCAACGGAGTGAGCGTGGGCAAGGGGCAAAGCGCGGATCTGATGCAGGGCCCGCTTCATGCGCTCGCGTGGCTCGCCAATCAGGCTGCTGGAATGGGAGATCCGTTACGCGCTGGCGAGATCGCGATCCTCGGCAGCATGATCACATCGAAGTTCCCGCGCGCCGGCGACAGCATCGAATATCGGCTAGACGGATTTCCCCCGGTGGTACTTCAGGCCTGACGAGCCCGGGATTGAGCGTGTATGAGGGCTTGACAGGTAGGATCAGCGTGGACCAAGGAAAACGTCTGGGCCTTAATGAAAACCCGAAACTAGAAGTGGTACTCGGCCGACCTGTGAAGCTTCTCAAAGGTGGAAGCGGGACCACATGAAGAATGGGTGAGAGCGCTCTCCGCCCCCCGCGAGCGCTTTCGTTCGGGCGTTTTAACCGATAAAGTAAAAACCGACACCACTAGGCGGGGGAGTTGGGGCATGGGCATAAAGATCGGTTTGCACGGACAGGGTAACTATGCCGCCACCGTCGAATCGGTCAGGCGGCAGCCGACGGACCACGCCAACGCGCCTGACTATCAGGCACTGCGCAACTACATTTTCGCTGGCGCCGGCACAGGGACGCTTCGGGTGAAGTACGGCAACCACAACCGGCAGCTCGAACTGGGCACCAAGGGCATGTTTGCGCGGGGCGAACGCCATGAGCTAACTGCGAAGGTACTCAAACAGGCGGTCGCGCGACAGTATGGCGCAAGGGCGGCAGACCAATTTGTAGCTGCCGTCCGGGTGAGCACGGCGCAGGGGGATGTCTACGAGCTCGACAAAGCGAGCGTGCGGGAGGCGCTGAATAAAGTGGAGATCGCCTTTGGTCAGGGGGCGGCAGCGCTCAATCACCCCGAGGTGTTGCAGATTCCGCCCGAGAGCGGAGCAGCGCTCGCAGCCGACATCAAGGTGATTTGGGATTCGGGAGGGGCATTTCCTGGCAAGCCGGGTGCACCAGCCGGGTCCGAGCCGCCCGGGCTTTTTCCCGCGTCATGTGTTGCCGATATCCAGCGCTACCATGCAACCTTGGACAACGGACAGCTAACGGTCGAGCGCGGAAGCGGTAGCGCCGCTGACCCGGACCAATACTTCAAAGACGAATCCGAGAAGTACATTGCTTTCTTTGAACAGGGATCGGGCGTTCGCCGCGACGCGCCCGAGTTTAAGAACATGTTCCGCAATGTTATCCGTAACATTAATCAGAATTTCGAGCTGACGCTGAACGAAAAAGTGCTTCGCCACGCGATGAGTGTGGGCTACCAGCCTGACACCTTCCTTCCTGAGGGCAACAGCGACGCTCCGACGGTTCAGAAGTTGAAATTCGAAGACGGGCAGCTGGTTTTCGATCGTAGCCACTCATTACCAGTGTCGCTGATTCAGGAAAACCTTCAACTGATGGCAACGATGACCGAGAAATTCAAACTGCCTGTCGAGGCGCTCAAAACAGACGAGAGCCAATTTGATATCTCACAGGTCGCTATCGAGCCAACCCGCTCCTATGAGATGAAGCAGATAACTTGAGGAATCCAGATGGCGGAGCGGTGGTTTTCAGATTTGGTACGCGGGCTAAGTGACCGTGCCAGCAATTTTCCAGACGACACCCCGGGCGAACTTGAACTTGAGACGGCGCAGTACTTGGTACGCGCTGCACCGGTTGGAGATGGCCAGATGCTGGGCGTCTCGGTCTGTTTTCGATCGGCTGATATTGAGGCTCTGTTCGAGCATCGCGACGTTCTCACGGTGATGATCCGGTTGCATCAGGGCATGGTCGAGAACGGCGATTGGCGGTTCGCCCTGACCGACGCGAATCAGCCATTCTTTGTCAGCCAACTGCCTGGACCTGGTCTGACTGTTGAGCAGTTCGATGCTCTGCTCGAGGACGCGGTCAATCACGCTGATATCGCAGGCAGGCTCGCGCAGCTGGTGGCCGAAAAGGGCGTTGGTGAGATCGACCCGGGGATTGTTTTCATGATGAATCGGGCCTGATGGCCAGTCGCAAGCAGGTCCATCGCACCGCTACGCTGTTCGCATAGAACCTGAAACTCTTGCAGCGCCGCCAGGTGCGAGTACTTTCCCGAATGCGGTCACTCAACCGTGACGCTCTTCGCCAGATTGCGCGGTTTGTCCACGTCGGTACCGCGCGCGAGCGCGGCGTGATAGGCAAGGAGCTGAAGCGGGACCACATGAAGAATGGGGGAGAGCGCACCCGCATGGTCGACCAGATTGATGACATGCACGCCGTCACCGGCACTGATCCGCGTGTCGCGGTCGGCGAACACAAAGAGCTCGCCGCCCCGTGCGCGCACCTCCTGCAGATTCGACTTGAGCTTTTCGATGAGCGCGTCGTTGGGCGCGATGGCTACCACCGGCATCTGCTCATCAACCAGCGCGAGAGGGCCGTGTTTGAGTTCGCCCGCAGCGTAGGCTTCAGCGTGGATGTAGGTGATTTCCTTGAGTTTCAGCGCCCCTTCGAGTGCGATTGGAAAGTGCACACCGCGCCCCAGGAAGAGCGCATGCTGGCGCGTGGCAAAGCGCGCCGCCCAGACACGAACCGCTGGCTCGCACTCGAGCACATGATTCATCGCCGCCGGCAGGTGGCGAAGCTGCACAATCAGCTCGCGCTCGCGCTCGGCTGAAAGCCGGCCGCGGAGCTTGGCAAGCACCAGCGTGAGCACGAAGAGGGCGGCCAACTGTGTGGTGAACGCTTTGGTTGAGGCCACGCCGATCTCGGGCCCGGCGCGCGTGAGGAACCTGAGCTTCGAGGCCCGGATCAGCGCCGACTCCGGCACATTGCAGATGGTAAGGGTGTCGGTAAGCCCTTGCGTGCCAGCATGCGCGAGCGCAGCGAGCGTGTCGGCGGTTTCGCCTGATTGCGAGATGGTGACAACCAGCGTGTCGTCCTGTGCCACCGAATCGCGATACCGGTACTCGCTTGCGATCTCCACGGTAGTGGGAATGCCAGCGATGGATTCCAGCCAGTAGCGCGCAACGCAACCTGCGTGATAGCTGGTGCCGCAGGCGAGAATCAGCAGCTGTTTGGCGCGCGAGAGCACCGGTCGCGCGTCGGCACCAAAGAGCCCGGGGTCGATCGACGATGCACCAAGCAGCATTTCAAGCGTGTTGGCGATCGCGCCCGGCTGCTCAAAAATTTCTTTCTGCATGTAGTGCGCGTAGTGACCGAGTTCGATCGCATCGGCCGACAGCTGGCTGAGAATGACCGGCCGATTCACCTGCGTGCCGCTCGCACTGACGATCCGATAACCGTTGCTGCGGATTTCGGCCACATCACCCTCTTCCAGGTAAGCAACATGGCGGGTGACCTGAAGAAGTGCCGAGGTGTCGGAGGCGAGGAAATTTTCACGGTCGCCTCGCCCCTCGTTGCCGACACCCAGGAGAAGCGGCGCCCCGCAGCGCGAACCCACGACCGTGCCGGGCTCGGCACGGCTGATGGCTGCAATGGCGTAAGCGCCGTGGAGCTCTCGTACCGCGCGCTGCACCGCTTCGAAGAGTCCGAGCCCCTGTGCGACCAGACTGTGCAGCAGATGGGCGATCACCTCGGTGTCGGTTTCGGATTCAAAGCGGTAGCCCGCTGCGGCGAGTCGGGCGCGTAGCGCCTCATGGTTTTCGATGATGCCGTTGTGGACCACCGATACGGATGCGGTCTCGCTCGCCGAGGCATGCGGATGGGCATTGGCCTCGTTCACGCCCCCGTGCGTGGCCCAGCGCGTGTGGGCAATGCCGGTGGGCGCCTGAACCTTCTCCTCTGTGGTTCGCGCCTCAAGGTCGGCCACTCGCCCGACCGCCCGAACGCGTTGAATATCGCCATGATTGAGCGCGATTCCCGCCGAATCGTAGCCACGGTATTCGAGCTTTCGCAGGCCCTCGATCAGGATCGGCACGACATCGCGTTGCGCGGTGGCGCCAACGATTCCGCACATCGGAAATCTCCCTAGCCTTTGTTGCGGGCTGGTCGCTTCCAGCCTTCAATGGTGGTTTGGCGGGCGCGCGAAACCGTGAGGCGATCAGCGGGCGCGTCGCGCGTGAGGGTGGTGCCCGCGCCCAGCGTGGCGCCCCGCCCGACGCGAACCGGCGCAACCAGCTGCGTGTCGCTGCCAATGAACGCGTCATCTTCAATGACGGTTCGGTGCTTGTTGACGCCGTCATAGTTGCAGGTGATGGTGCCCGCACCAATGTTGACCCGTGCGCCGACCTCGGCATCTCCCACATAGGCAAGATGATTGGCCTTGGAGCCAGGGCCGAGTCGCGTGGCCTTCATTTCGACGAAGTTGCCCACATGACTGCCTTCGCCCAGCTCGGTGCCGGGCCGCAGTCTTGCATAGGGACCGACCCGTGCATCGGTGCCAACCACCGCGCTGTCGAGATGGGAGAAGGCGAGGATCTGTGCGCCGTTGGCAACCGCGGTGTCACGCAGCACGCAGTTCGGACCGATCGATACGCCCGAGCCGAGCACCACCTTGCCTTCGAACACGCAGCCCACATCAATGAACACGTCGCGCCCGCAGGCAAGCGAGCCGCGGATATCGATGCGATTGGGGTCGGCGAGCGCAACCCCCGACTCCATCAGGTCATCTGCCTGACGACGCTGATGAATGCGCTCGAGCTGGGCGAGCTGGGCGCGGCTGTTGACACCCAGCGTTTCCCACTCATGATCGGGTTGGGCGGCGGTGACGGAAACGCCCTCGGCGACCGCGGCAGCAACAATATCGGTGAGGTAGTACTCGCGCTGGGCGTTGTTGTCGGAGAGGCCGGCGAGCCATCGACGTAATGCCGGAGTGGGCGCAGCGAGGATGCCGGTGTTGACTTCATGGATGGCTCGCGTCGCCTCGTCGGCGTCTTTGTGCTCGACGATTCGGCGAACTGCGCTGCCCTCGCGGACGATGCGGCCGTAGCCCGTGGGATCGGCCAATTCGACAGTGAGAACCGCTAGCGCGCCATCCGTTGCAGGCTGGACCAGGCGGGCGAGGGTAGCCGGTTTGGTGAGCGGCACATCTCCATAAAGGATGAGCGTGGGCACCGTGTCGATCAGGTGGGGAAGGGCCTGCATGACGGCGTGACCGGTGCCGCGCTGCGGTGATTGCAGGGCCCAGGTCAGATCGTCTGCGGCGAGCGCGCGGGGCACGGCGTCGCCACCATGCCCGTAGATCACCACAATGCGCGAAGGAGTGAGCGCGCGCGCGCGCTCGATCACATGCGCGAGAAGCGGCCGGCCGGCGAGCGTGTGCAGCACCTTGGGCAGGTCCGAGTGCATGCGCGTGCCCTTGCCCGCAGCGAGGATAACGATATTCATGAGCCGTTTAGAATGGGGACGTGCAACCAAACAAGATTAGCACGCGGGTGGGGCGCGTATGCGTGGCGCTGATCGCAGTCATGCTGCTTGCCGGATGTACCGTTGCCCGTCTGGGTTATGAAATGTTGCCCTGGTTTGGTCTGTGGCAACTCGAGCGTCATCTGTCCCTGGATTCGGCGCAGCGCGGGCTAGCAAGCGAGCGCCTCGATAGCCTTCACGCCTGGCATCGCCAGACCCAGATGCCGCGCTATGCAAGCCTGATCGACACTGCAGTCAGTCGGCTCGATGCGCCATTGACCGCGAGCGACCTAGGCGCCTGGCGGGCGCAGATGTTTGCGCTGTGGCAGGCGCCCGCCGAGCGGATCGCACCTGACCTCGCAGACCTCGCGCTCACCCTGCGTCCGGCACAGATCGATCGCCTCGAGCGCCGGTTGGCTGACAGCACGGCGGAGCTCCGTCGCAAGACCCTCGGTGGTTCGGCCGACGAACGGCTCGAGGCGCGCATCGAGCGCTGGCAGGAGCGGATGGCGTGGTTGCTGGGTGATCTCACTGCCGCCCAGCGGGCCGAGCTCAGGCGCCTGGCCGCCGAACAGCCCTCTGATGAAGCGGCGTGGCTCGATGAGCGTCAGGCGAGAAACGAGCGTCTGGTGCACCTTGCCCGGCGGATCGCCACGGAGCGCCCGTCGCGTGAGCAGGCGACGGCCTGGAGCGCCGCACTCCTTGCAGGCTTCTGGCAGAGCGAGGACCCCGACCGGGCGCGCAGGCTCGCCGCCAACGCCGAGAATGGTGATCGTGTCGCCGCGGCCATGCTCAATACTGCGAGCCGTAGCCAGCGCGAGCACATGCGAGCCAAGCTGGGGGACATCGAACGCGATGTGCTGCGCATGATCAGTCGGGCAACCCGGCCCTGACGGGCGTGCGCGGCGTGTCGGCCGACGGCTCCGCGCAGTCGCGGGGTCCTGCAACCTCGGACCGCGGCACGGCGCGCAAACATCGGGCCACGGTGCGGCCCCCTTCCTACTCAGCGGCCGATAAGCAGCGCGATCGCCGGTAGCAGCTGGGTAAGTGCCATCGCAATCACCAGCACGCACAGAAGCGCAACCCAGCGTCGCATTCGCCGCTGTTCACGCATCAACGAATCGACCCTCGCGCTGGCAAGCGCATCGATCCGACCGCGGTCAACCTGCGCCGCGAGCGCCGCGTGGACCAGGCGGGGCAGCTGCGGCAGGGTGTTGGCCCATTGTGGAGCTTCGGAGCGAAGCCGGGCAACGAACCCCGCCCAGCCAATCTGCTCATTCATCCAGCGCTCGAGAATCGGCTTGGCGGTCACCCACAGATCGAGGTCGGGATCGAGCTGGCGACCCAGACCTTCGATATTGAGCAGCGTTTTCTGAAGCAGCACGAGCTGTGGCTGAATGGCGACATTGAATCGGCGCGATGCCTGAAACAGGCGCATCAGCACCAGCCCCAGCGATATTTCGCGTAGCGGCCGGTCAAAGAAGGGCTCGCAGCAGGCGCGCACCGCGCCTTCTAGCTCTTCGACGCGGGTTTGCGCCGGCACCCAGCCCGACTCGACATGGAGCTCGGCCACCCGACGGTAGTCGCGCCGGAAGAAGGCGAGAAAATTTTGTGCGAGATAGTTTTTATCGAATTCGGAGAGCGTGCCGACGATACCGAAATCAAGTGCGATGTAACGGTTGAAGTCGTCTCCCGAATCGCCTACCAGGATGTTGCCGGGATGCATATCGGCGTGAAAGAAGCCGTGGCGGAACACCTGGGTGAAAAAGATCTCGACACCATCGCGCGAGAGCTTCTTCAGATCGATACCGCTCTCGCGCATCCGATCGATCTGCCCAATCGGAATGCCGTGCATCCGGTCCATGGTGAATACGCTTGAGGTGCACCAGTCCCAATGCACCTCGGGGATCCTGAGCAGCCTGGAATCGGCGAAATTACGCCGCAGCTGGGCAGCGTTGGCGGCCTCTCGGATGAGATCGAGTTCGTCATGCAGATAGTTGTCGAACTCGTCGATTACCTCCAGCGGACGTAGCCGCCTCGCATCGGCCGAGATTTTCACCAGCAGCTGGCCGATGGTACGAAGGAGCGCGAGATCGCGCTCGATCACCGGCCGCATGTCGGGCCGTAGCACCTTGACCGCGACGGCGCGGCCGTCTTTCAGTCGCGCGAAATGAACCTGCGCGATGGAAGCCGAGGCGACCGGCACGCGGTCGAAATCGTCAAAGAGCTCATCAATGGGCTTACCCAGGCCAGCCTCGATTTCGCGCACGGCGAGCTCGCCCGGAAAAGGCGGCACGCGGTCCTGCAGGCGTGCAAGCTCATCTGCGATATCGGTAGGCATGAGGTCGCGCCGCGTCGAGAGCACCTGGCCGAATTTGACGAAGATGGGCCCCAGGCTTTCGAGGGTGCGGCGCAGTCGCTCGCCACGCGGCGCACCGAGCTGCCGGCCAAGCCGAAGCAGTCGCGCAAACGCCAGCAGCCAGCGCGACCCGAGCGTGACCGCTGCCCCCTGCGCGGCGATTTCATCGAGTCCGAAGCGCCAGGCGACAAAGAGGATACGGATCAGTCGCAACGTGCCCATTGGCGCGACTCAGCCGGCCTGTTCGGCATCGGCGGGTGCCGCGGGCCGTGTGCGCTCAAGAAAAGTGACCGGCGCCGCCTGCGGAGCGGGCGCCGCATGCGACTCAAACACCGGATCGACATCGAAGCCGATATCCCCCTCGGGGTCGGGCGGACCCGAAGGTTTGAGCGATTGGAAATCGAACAGCGCGC